>NZ_JBNPLT010000014.1:0-95486 GCF_050313615.1 Prevotella sp. SGI.167
TGATAGGCTCAGATTCCCATATCCTTATAAATAAGTAGTCTTTTCGTGGTTTTACGGAGTTTAGTTTGGTAGTTTCACATAAAAGCCGTAACTTTGCAACATAAATCAAACAGAAATTTTATAATAATGAAGAAACTGATTCTTAGTGCTGCTCTTCTGGCAGCATCTCTGGCATCCCAGGCCCAGCAGGGTCCGCTGTGGATGCGCTACCCTGCCATCTCACCTGATGGCTCTACCGTCGCTTTTGCCTATAAGGGCGATCTCTATTGCGTTCCTGCCAATGGTGGCGAGGCACGCCAGTTGACAACCAACGCAGCTTATGACTCTCAGCCTATCTGGAGCCCTGACGGCAAGAAGATTGCCTTCACTTCCAACCGCGAAGGCAGCCTGGATGTTTACGTCATCTCTACCAAGGGTGGTGCGCCAACCCGACTCACCACCAACAGCGGCAAGGAGACTCCTATCGCCTTCAAGGACAACGACCATGTACTCTTCTCTGCCAACATCATGCCTACAGCCCAGAGCAACCTCTTTGCATCTAACGAGTTTTCGCAGGTTTACGAGGTAAGCACAGAGGGCGGTCGTCCTAAGTTGTATTCCGTTCTTCCGATGGAGAACATCAGCATCAACAAGAACGGTCAGGTGCTCTATCACGACAAGAAGGGTTACGAGGATGCATGGCGCAAGCACCATACCTCTCCTATCACCCGAGATATCTGGATGCTCGACAATGGAAAATATCAGAAGCTTACTACCTTCAAGGGCGAGGACCGCAACCCGGTATGGGCTGCCGACAACCAGAGCTTCTACTATCTCAGCGAGCAGGACGGTTCCTTCAACATATACCGCCGCAACATCGCAAGCGGAAAGGATACACAGATTACGCAGCAGCAGAAGAATCCTATACGATTCCTCACCTCTTCCGATAATGGTTTGCTCTGCTATGGTTTCGATGGCGAAATCTATACCGTAAAGGAAGGTGGACAGCCGCAGAAGGTCAACATCTCCATCACAACAGATAACGATGAACCAAGCCTCATCCGCAAGGTTCAGTCCTGGGGTGCTACCGAGATTGCGCTTTCTCCAGATGCCAAGGAGGTGGCTTTCGTGATGCACGGCGATGTATATGTTACCTCTACAGAATACAAGACTACCAAGCGAATCACCGATACTCCTCAGCAGGAGCGCAACCTGAGCTTTGCTCCTGATGGCAGAAGTCTGGTCTATGCTTCTGAGCGCAATGGTGTATGGCAGATTTTCCAGGCTAAGATCAAGAACGAGAAAGAGAAGAACTTTACTTACTGCTCTGAGATAGAAGAGGAGCAGCTCACCAAGACCAATGTTACTTCTCAGTATCCTGCCTACAGTCCTGACGGCAAGGAGGTGGCTTTCTATGAGGATCGTGCTACCCTCCGCATCATCAACCTGAAGTCGAAGGAAGTGCGCACCGTGCTCGATGGCAAGTACAACTATTCTTACTCTGATGGCGACATCTGGTTTGAGTGGAGCCCAGACAGCAAGTGGCTCATGTGCAGCTACATCGGTAATGGCGGATGGAACAATACAGATATCGCCGTAGTAAAGGCTGACGGAAAGGAAGTTCACAATATTACCGACAGCGGATATAGCGACAGCAACGGTAAGTGGGTGCTCGACGGAAAGGCTATCCTCTTCGAGAGCGACCGTGCCGGTTATCGCAGTCACGGTTCATGGGGTGCTGAATACGACGCCTATCTCATGTTCCTCGACCTCGAAGCCTACGACCGCTTCCGCATGTCTAAGGAGGAACTCGAATTAGCCGAGGCCAACAAGGACGAGAAGGAGAAGAAGGCTGACGAGAAGGAGGAGAAGAAGAAGGAAAACAAGAAGAAGAAAGAGGAGAAGACCGGAAAGATTGAGGTGGATAAGGTGAAACCTCTCGAACTCGACTTCGAGAACTGCCGTGACCGTGTGGTACGTCTTACCGTCAACTCATCCAATATGGGTGATGCCATCATCGACAGCAAGGGAGAGAAGGTTTATTACCAGGCTGCCTTTGAAGGTGGCTACGACCTCTGGTGCCACGACTTGAAGGAAGGCAGCACTACCCTGATGATGAAGGGTATCGGTGGCGGTGGCTTCGTTGCCGACAAGGATATCAAGAACCTCTTCCTCTGCAATGGCAGCAGCATCAAGAAGATTGACCTGGGCAGCAAGGCTACTACCAACATCGACTTTGAGGCTCCATTCAACTACAAGCCTGCCGAGGAGCGCCAGTATCTCTTCGACCATGTATGGCGCCAGGTGGCTGACAAGTTCTACGATCCAAAGATGCAGGGTGTGGACTGGGAGTACTATCGCAAGGTATATGAGGAGTTCTTACCTTATATTAATAATAACTTCGACTTCGCTGAGATGTTGAGCGAGATGCTGGGTGAGCTGAATGCCAGCCATACCGGTTGCCGCTATTATGCCAGTGGCGCTTCTCTTTCTACCGCAGCTCTCGGTGCTTTCTTCGATCCTAACTACGAGGGTGACGGCTTGAAGATTCAGGAAATCATCAAGCGTGGTCCTTTCGCTGTGAAGAAGAACGAAGTTACTGCCGGCTGCATCATCGAGAAGATTGATGGCGAGGCTATCAAGGCGGGTAAGGATTACAACGCATTGCTCGATGGAAAGGCCGGCAAGAATGTACGTCTCACCATCAAGAACACCAAGGGCAAGACTTTCGACCTGACCATCAAGGCGATTTCGCAGGGTTATCAGCAGGAACTTCTCTACAAGCGCTGGGTGGATAGAAACCGTGCCATCGTGGATAGCGTTTCAAAGGGCAGAATCGCATACGTTCACGTCAAGGCGATGAACAGTGAGAGCTTCCGCACCGTATATAGCGAACTCTTAAGCGACAAGAACCGCAACAAGGATGCCGTAATCGTGGATGAGCGCCACAATGGTGGTGGCTGGTTGCACGACGACCTCTGCACTCTGCTCAGCGGAAAGCAGTATCAGGAATTTGTACCTCACGGCAAGGTTGTGGGCAAGGATCCATTCAACAAGTGGACCAAACCATCCTGCGTTCTGATCTGCGAGGACGACTACAGTAACGGTCATGGTTTCCCATGGGTATATAAGGAGTTGGGCATTGGTAAGCTGATTGGTACACCGGTAGCAGGTACAATGACCGCCGTATGGTGGGAGACCTTGATGGACCGCAGCCTGGTATTCGGTATTCCACAGGTAGGTTGCCGCGATATGCGTGGTACCTTCGGCGAGAACACCACCCTCTATCCAGACATCGAGGTATATAATTCTCCAGAGGATTACATCACCGGACATGATACTCAGCTCATCAGAGCCGTAGAGGAAATGATGAAGAAGTAAGAAAAAGGAATAATTCCGTCGAAATAGGTATTAAAAACAGGAATTATTCCGAGATTTCGATTGAATCAATCGATTGATTATATGAAAAGAGCGTGGTCGCCAATTGAGGCAATCACGCTCTTTCTTTATTAACATAATAATATTCCGAAGATAAAAGAAAAACTTAGCAAACTTTTTTCTTTCGCTCACAATAGCGTTCGCATTGGGCACAGATATCATATCCCAGCATGGCACCCAGGATGAAATCCTCCTCCGGTGTAAGCTGGCATAAGGGTTTGGTAACAATCATGCGGATAGCATCCAGGCATTCCTTCTTACCAAAGAAGAGATTCAGACGATCGTTGCCAACCGGCTGGATGATGTAATCAATGTTCTGACGCTCTAATCTTGTTATGGCAAAAGACTCATATTTCCTGTTGAAGGTGTAGAGCACCAGACGGCGCACGCCCTTCTTATATTCATATATATGATTCATCAGAACCTTCAAATCTACTGGTGTTGCGATTTCCTGCTGCATACTATCCGAATTAATCAAGTTTAAAATCAAGAATCAGAGAATTCCATCATTCTCTAATTCTTGAAAGATATATTTTAGAAAAAATTATAACGCTGGTTTGATAGCCTCGAGCCAGGCATCGATACGCTCCTCTGTCTTGTCATCCTCATTCACCTCATCAAGTGCGAGTCCCAGGAACTTGTCGCCATCAATCGCCTCACTGTCATCATAGGTGTATCCGTCAGTAGATACGCCAGGCAATACGGTAGCGCCAGCCTCAACGGCAGCATCATAGAGTTCCTTCATGCCGCCACAGAATGTATCAGGGTAAGACTCGCTGTCGCCACAACCAAACAGGGCCACGGTCTTGCCAGCCAAGCCGGCACTCTTCAATGTCTTCACGCCATCATACCAGTCATCCTGCATCTCACCGGCACCCCAGGTAGAAGTACCGAGAAGAAGATTCTCATGACTTGTGATAGTTGCATCATCGATGTTAGCTACATCTACAGCTTCCACGCCCAACTTAGAGGCGATGGTTTCGGCAATCGACTGGCATGAGCCAGTAGAAGAGCCATAAATTACGATTGTTGTTTTCATTTGTCCTTAATCTCTTTTAGTTACATTTATTTTCGGGTGCAAAGATACATCCTTTTTCCATCATTTGCAATACCTAAAAATGATGGTTTTGCAGAAATACCTAAATATGGGGATAGATAAAAAGTTTTAGGACGATTCATCCTAAAACTTTCTTAAATATAATAGTCTATATCTTGCCGATAAAGTATAAAAAAGCATAATTTCGGCAGAATATAATATACTATATCTTGCCGAAACCATTATTTTTTGTATTTTTGCACAAAATATCAAATACAAGAAAATAATAGGAAAGGAAGAAAATATGATTGTAGGAAGAAAAGAAGAAATAGCAGAACTTGATAAGCTGTACTATAGCGACCGCCCCGAATTCGTAGCAATATATGGACGTCGTCGTGTAGGAAAGACATTCCTTATCAAACAAGCACTGAAAGATCGTATCACCTTTCAGCATACAGGCGTGTCGCCTGTTGACCAAGATAACGACAGAAACAGACTGAAAACACAACTGGAAAGTTTCTATTATGCCCTTCTCAACCAAGGATTGGAAGGTTATAAGATGCCCAAGTCCTGGATGGAAGCGTTCTTCTTGCTCGAACAGTTGCTACAAGACCAAGACAATGGCGAACGACAAGTCATCTTTATCGACGAACTTCCGTGGATGGATACCCCTCGTTCCGGATTTCTTCCAGCCTTCGAGAACTTCTGGAATGGCTGGTGTTGTGGCAGGGACAATATCATGCTTGTGGTTTGCGGTAGTGCTACTTCCTGGATTCTCAGTAATCTATCAAGAAGCAAAGGAGGACTCTACGGACGCTTGACTGCAGAAATCAAGCTCTCACCCTTCACTCTGAAAGAATGCGAAGAGTATTTCGAGCATGCTAACATCCAAATGAGTCAATACGACATCCTGCAAAGCTATATGGTCTTTGGAGGAATACCTTATTATATGGGGTACTTCCAAAAAGGGTTAAGCTTCGAGCAAAATGTAGATAAGATTCTTTTTGGCAATAGACCTAGACTGAAAGATGAGTTTAACAGGCTTTTTGCTGCAATCTTCAACAATCCGGAAGATAGCAAAAAGGTAGTACGTTTATTGGCAACCCGCCATTCCGGTTTCACTCGTGAAGAAATCAGCCAAGCCACAGGTCTCCCTCTGGGAGGAGGTTTGTCTAACACCCTTGCAGCTTTGGCTGAAAGTGATTTCATCACAAGCTATTCGCCATACGGGATGCCCAAAAGTACAACATACTATAAACTGATAGACAACTTCTGTCTCTTTTGGCAGAAATACGTAGAACCCCATGGAAAGGAAACCGGTTTTGTAAGCGACAATATGACTTCTGATGTATTAAAAGCATGGCATGGAGTGGCCTTCGAAGAAGTTTGCTGGCAACATTTCCAGCAAATCAAGCAGGCTCTTGGAGTTGCTGGCGTAAAAACCTCGATCTCTGCATGGAACGTGAAAGGAACAGAGGAGAAAGAAGGCACCCAAATTGACCTGCTGATCATCAGAAACGACAATGTAGTAAACTTATGCGAGATGAAATTTGCCAGCGCTCCTTATACCATCAGCAAGGAAGAGGAACAGCGCTTGCGCCATCGCATAGAATCCCTAAAAGCAACGCTTTCTCCCAAGCAGTCCATTCATCTCACGATGATTACAACCTATGGGGTGGTGTATGGCAAGCATAGTGGAATAGTTCAAAAGGAAGTTAAAATGGAGGATTTGTTTAAATAAAACAAGCGTAGAATCCTGCTGGCAATGATGCCGGCAGGATTCTACGCGTTTTATCAACCTCAAGATGTCATTTATTTTATCACCCAATCCTCTATGCTTCGCTGGTCTTCCGAGAAGTAAACACCCACTTTCACTACCTTCCGTCCATCATCAGCAAAAGCCTTGGCATAGTCCTTATCGCTGATCTGCGCCATGGCGGTATCAGCAGACTTCTTATATTTCAACTCAAAGATAAAGATACTCTTATCCGTCTTGAGCACAAGGTCTATTCTTCCATCCGAAGTGGTATGCTCCACCTTCACATCTTCGCCAAGCATAGTGAAGATGGTGAACATCACGGCTTGATAGTGACGCGCATTATTGTTGATAATCGTATATGGGAACTTATCGTAGAATGCCTTTAAGTGGGGCATAAAGGCTCCCATATCGTCATTGATGAGCACATTCTTTTTATAAGCATATACGATTGCATCAAGTTCGCCTACCTCTGAAGGGGTATAATATTGGCAAAGACTTTCTGAAAAGCCTTGTCTAACTTCTTGATTAGGAAAACTGAGGTAATACATACCCAACAGCTTGTCATATCCTTTAATCGTAAGATAGCCACTTTGGAAAAGGACTGGCACAGGGTCAGTAATAGTCTCAGTAGGAACATCGAAGCGTTTTGCTCTAGCCCAGATATCATTTAAGTCCATCATATCCAAATTCTTCTGCTGCATCAATTCTATTAAGAACGTAGGCGTACCAGATGTAAACCAATAGCTATTAAACTCCTTATCGTCCAGAGCATTGATAATGCTGTAAGGATTGAAGATTTCCTCGCTATTGATACTGAAATGGTAGCCATCATAATGCTGCTTGAGTTGCTCTAAGGTCTCCTCATAAGTGAGTCCATTATGCTCAGCCATCTCCTCGATACCCTCACGGAAATACTGAGTCAATTCACTCTTGGTAATACCACAACAGCTACTGTATTCATCCTTCAACGTGAGAATCTTGAGATTATTCAACTCGCTAAAGATGCTGAGCTGACTAAACTTGGAGATGCCCGTGATGAATACAAAGCGAATGTTTCCCTCTTGCTGCTTCAATGGACTGAAGAAATCTCGCATGATGTTGCGGATGGTCTTCTGTAAGTCTTCGTCATTGACTGAATCATGCATTGGAGCATCATATTCGTCGATGAGAACTACAACTTGTTTACCTGTTTGAGCAGCTGCTGCAAGCAAGATGTTCTTAAGACGACCACCAAAAGACTTCTCATCTATTGGATTAACCTTTAAACCATATTTTTTCTCTTCTACTTCTAGTATTCCGTTTAGAATTGAATATGTATTCTCCAAACTATAATACTTACCACAGCTCAGATCCAGGTGGATGACAGGATATGCCGTCCACTCCTTCTCCATCTGTTCGATGGCAAGTCCCTTGAACAGTTCTTTCTTACCTTCAAAGTAGGCCTTGAGAGTAGATACAAACAAGGATTTTCCGAATCGACGTGGGCGACTCAGAAAATGAAACTTGGCATAATGAGCCAACTGATAGACGATAGCCGTCTTGTCAGCATAGAAGTAATTCCCCTTCACGATTTCGGAGAACGTTTGTATTCCCAAAGGATATCTCTTTGATGCCATAATCCTACCCTTAATAATCCAGGTACAAAGATACAGATAATATTTCAGAAAGCAAGCGTTTTTCTTATTATTAACAATAGTTACGAGCTATCTTACTAATAAAACAATGCTTATATTCCCCAACTTTTTGGGGAATATTTCCACATTCTTTCCCCATTTTCCACACCATCTATTTCTGGCATATTCAATATAAACACCTGATAATCAAGACATATTATTTTTACTCATCGATTTGGCACGCAGATTGCGACTATGAATAGCGGGTTCGACAACGAATCCACAAAGACAGTAAGTAACATTAAATAGTAACAATTTAAAAAAGATAAGATTATGAAGAAGTTTATGTTTGCAGCTATCGCAGCTATGGTAATGGTTTCAGTAAGCAATGTTTTTGCATCAAGCAGAATGGTAGGTAACGCAGAGGTAGCACCAGTTGATACCGTAGCCCCAGAAGCACCTTCAGATACATTGGCAACAGGTACTTCTATCCAGCCACAGGCTGGTGTTGAGGATTCTACAAAGCAGGAGAATGCTACTGAGGCTACAACAGAGAATGCTACAGAGCAGCAGACAACTGCCGAGTAAAAGATAAAGAACAGTTCATTTTGCAGCGTTATTCATATAATAGAATTTAGTTTTTTAAAGGTAATTAGATTTATTCAGGTTACAATAGATATTGCATAGATAGAAATTACAAGGTAGACTTTTAGGTTCGTTTTTTGAAAGTGAATCCTGCTGGCAGTGATGCCGGCAGGATTCTGTGTTATTATGCTCTAAAACAAACCATTCCGTTTCATTAAATTCAATAATTCTTTATCAGAGATAGATTCCATTTCTGATTTATCATAAATGGTCAATAGTTCTATAAAACCATCCTCTTCATTCATGATTGCCACAAAGGAAATAACTCTGGCACCACCACTTTTTCCTTTACCTTTAGAAGCAATACTCATTCTTATTTTTCTTAACCCTTTACCCAAATCTACCCCTTGAAGAGGATTAGATTGAAGAGAATGCAAAAAATCTTCGTAATCTTGCTTGATAGACTTATAGCGCTTACTTAATTTCTTCAATCTACGGGCAAACTCAGGTGCAACCTCTATCCTATAACTCATTAAGCAAATCCTCCGCAGGAATAAAATCCATTTTTCCTTCGCGATGAAGCTTCAATTCCGTAAAAGCCTGATTGATACTAGCAAGGGCTTCTTCCTTAGCCTTTGCATTCTCCACGTCTCTTTTAGCTTGCGCCAATTTTTTAAGATAACGTGCTGCTTTTTCCAAATAGCTCTCGTCATTAGAAAGTACGCCCAAGCTATTATAAATATCAGTATTCAATTGCATTACATTCATTATCGAATCCTTTCTTTTAGCTAGTAATTATGCAAACGAGCAATATGAAAGTCAGCTTTAAAATTGCCGAATGCAGTCTATTTGGTGCAAAGATAAACAAAAAGCATGAAACTCACAAGAGATTTCGTACTTTTTATATGTTTTTATCGATACATTGCGTAGAATTCCTGCACCTTGTTATGGAGCATAGAAGCATAGAGAAGACCATTCCTCCATTCTTCAGGAATTTGGTCTATTCCAAATTTAGCACCCAGGATAGCTCCTGCTACTGCTGCATTAGCCACATTGTCCTTCATAAGTCCTACCACCGAAGTTCTCATGACGGCTCCATTAGCTGCAGCTTTTTTCTTTCCCATCTTCCAGATAATCTCTGCAGCCTTCTGTGGATTCGAAGTATAGTCGCCAAGAGCCATTACATTATAGGTATGCCGGCCAATTCCCATGCCTCCGTTCATCATCCATTCCTTAAACCTTCTGGCAATATCAAGAATATCTACCTTTTGACAAGCCACAAAGGAATCTAAGATGCATAGCATCATGTCGGTATCATCTGTCCAGTCGCCTCTTTGCCAACGACGACGATGATCATCCTGCACGATTTGTGAATAGTCCTCAATCCCATTAGGATAGAAACGATCCACCTCTTGCTTGGACATAAACTCCGTGCTCAGTCCCAAGGCATCTCCTACAGCTTGTCCGAAGATGATACCGAGGAATCTTTCTTTTAAAGTTTCATTTTCCATATTTTTTTCTATTCATACAACCAATCGTAAATTCATCCATATCTGGCAATAGTACTGTACCGATTACACAGCTCCACTTTTTTAACGACAACAGCTATTCCTCCAGCCATACACGCCATCTTGTCAGCATCACCACCAAAAGAGATGGCATTACGGATAGCTGAAGTATAACTATCTGCTTCGATATATGAGATGATAGATTCAGGAACACTCGTCAGCCATTTTGCAACAGCCAAGGTCATAACCGTATCATCCGTAAAACGAGGCTCTTTGTATATATCGAAGTCCCCATGCTTCACTGGATGAAATTCATACGCAGCCCCCGAAGCAATCGCCAGCGATAGCTCTAATGAAACCAGTTGTTGGTACTTTTTTACAAGTTAAATGTCCCATGAATATTTTCTACTAGATGGAAATATCTGATTATAAATGTTACAATAAATGCATAGAAGCCAGCCAATGCATCGTCAAGCATACACCCCCATCCACCATGAATATTCCGGTCTATCCATCTGCAACCAAGCGGTTTAGTTATATCTATCACTCGAAACAACACAAAACCTATTGTTGCAAGGGATATTGAGACATAAGCTGGACCATCTACACAAACAGCTGCTAAAGCAGCAACCCACGTACCAAAGAACTCATCAATTACGACAGCCCTAGGGTCTTCCCCCCAATATTTCTCCATCACATTATCAGTCCAGACTCCAATCAACAAAGAACTAACAACCAATAAAATTGTAGCCACCATCAACCCTACCGGAGAAAGGACATAATAAAGACCTATCCAAATGAGCAAAGCCAAGAAAGCACCTGCTGTACCAGGTGCTTTAGGTACAAAACCTGTGCCTAATCCTGTGGAAATAATTACATGAAGCCAAGGAGCTTCACCTAACTGTTTATTATTGTTATTACTCATATTATTTTCCAAACAATGCCTTCAGAACTATCTTGCCAATTTTTCTTTCCAATCCTGCCTTTGAGGTTGGAATACCTGTCTCACGAGCAAACTTTTGTTTTGCTTGCGTGATACCTAAAGCCCGATTTAAGGAGAATGACACTCCTGGTATTTTAAACTTAGACATATCTTTATAAATTTTAGAAATTGATAAAAAAGAGTTGCGCCTTCTATCTTAAAGAATAACGCAACTCCTTCTATTTTATTTTAGATTTTCTTTAGCAAACTCCAGATTTCACGAATCCAAAGCACAAGTGAAGAACCAACGATGATGATTGCCCAATCCTCAAACTTCAAACCAGTAACATTGAAGAAGTCTTGCAGCATTGGTATTTCAACCATAAGTACTTGTCCTCCAAAGATAACAACTACTATGACAAGTAATCCCTGACAACCCTTAAAATGAAGTGCACTCTTACCAGTTTCAAATGCACGAGCATTGAAGAGATAGAAGAAATGCGTCATCACAAACGTCGTAAAGAGAAGCGTTAACTCGTATGTACTCAATCCATCTCGTTCACCTAACTGGAAATTCAAGAAGAGTTCTCTCATCGACGTATAGTCACCATGCTCAAAGATGTAGAGCATTGCCACAAGTAAGAAGAAAAAGAATAATCCGACCCCAATTATATCCTTACGCATGGTAGGAGTGAGAATAGAAGCCCTTCGGTCACGAGGCTTATCTTCCATCACCTTACGTGAAGGCGGCAATGAGGCGAGAGCAATTGCAGCAAAGGTATCCATTATAAGGTTTATCCACAACATCTGCGTTACTGTAAGCGGAGACTCCGTACCCATAAAGGCACCACAAAGAACCAACAAACAAGCCGTTACATTGACTGTAAGCTGGAAGAGCAGGAAGCGCTGGATATTCTTATAAAGAGAACGTCCCCACATAACAGCATTCGCAATAGTTGAAAAAGAATTGTCTTGTATTGTCATATCACTGGCCTCTTTTGCAACAGCAGTACCATCACCCATTGACAGACCGACATCAGCAGCATTAAGCGCTGGAGCATCGTTAGTACCATCACCCGTGGCAGCAACTACCATTCCTTTCTGCTTAAGCAACTTTACCAACCGTTCTTTATCGTTAGGGCGCGCACGAGAGAGGATCTTCACATCTTCTACGCGGTCAACTAATTGCTCATCAGACATAGCTGCGAATTCAACACCTGTAAGAATATTCTTCTCACCATCAGTATCATTCCAAAGACCAATCTGACGACCAATTTCCTTTGCTGTTCCAGAAGTATCGCCTGTAACAATCTTCACTTGAATACCAGCATCCAAACATTCCTTAATAGCAGCAGGAACTTCCTTACGTACAGGATCAGAAATTGCAAAAATACCAGCAAATGCAAGCCCTTCAACATTGAGTTTACCATCCTTAAATACTTCTTGATTTTCATCCAAAACTATGTACGCCAAACCAAGTGTACGCATAGCCTTATTCTGGTATTCCAAAAGTTGCTTGCTATATGTCTGGTTCTGTTCATCTGACACATTGGAAAGACCAAGAAGAATCTCAGGAGCACCTTTCACATAAGCGACCTTCTTATTCAGCTCAACAGACTTAGCAACAGTAACCATGTATTTATTTTCCGTAGAGAAAGGCAAGCGATCTATTACCTCTATTTTTTCGCGCAGAGCAATATAGTCAAAGCCCTTACTATTAAGCCATAAAAGTAACGCACACTCCGTAGGATTACCTACAGCCTTAATATTTTTAAGATCTGTAAAGTCCAAATTTGCCGTAGTGTTAATGGCTATCATTTCTGCCAAGAGATTATTAGAAATATCTTCCAAATGGGTATCGGCAACCAGCATTCTATTCTGCGTAAGTGTACCAGTTTTATCTGTACAAATCACAGACGTAGCACCCATCGTCTCACAAGAATGCATAGTACGAGGCAATGTATTCTCTTTCATCAACTTTTTCATAGAGAAAGCAAGACTCAATGTTACAGACATCGGTAAACCTTCTGGCACTGCAACAACAATAAGAGTCACAGCAATCATAATAGTATTCAATACATATGTCACAAAGTTTATCCATCCTTCACCAGTAGAGAAGTCTGCATTACCCATATAGAAAAATATACCAATACGACCAATAATTATTAATACAGCAAATACATAGCTTGTATATGTTATCAATTTTGCCAATTTGCCAAGTTCTTCACTCAATGGAGTTTTAACACCTTCTTTCACCTGGGCAGCCTCAAAGACTTTACCACTTTCCGTTGCATCTCCAACTTTAGTGACTTTAGCAACACAATATCCTTCGAGAATGATTGTACCCTTCATAATCTGATTAGAAGGATATGTGGCCTCCTTATCAAAACAAGCCTCATCTGTTGTCTTAGCACATTGCAATTCTCCTGTAAGAGAAGACTCATTCACATTGAGATTCAAACTTTGCAAAAGTTCACAATCTGCAGGAATTTCCTCACCTGTCTCCAACAAAACAATATCACCAACCACAATATCCTTGCGTGGCACCTGACATACATTATTGTTACGAATAACCTTAACCAGTGTATCATCATTAGCAACATTAAGGCTTTGAAATGTTTTCTCGTTTCTTTGCTCCAAAACAAAGGCTATACTTGTAGCTAATATCAATGCTACTATAATACCTATTGGTTCAAAAAAAGTTTTAAAGCCTGTACCTACCCAACAATACTCATAGATAGATATGCCCATAGAAAGGACAAATGCCATAATGAGGATTTTAAAGAGAGGGTCACCAAAGCCTCCAAAGAATCCCACAATAAGGATTAAAACCGTAGCAAGAGCTATAATAGCTGGCATACTCCAAATGATTGGTCCCATGCCACCAACCAAAATACCTGCAACAACAACGGAAAGCACCACTAAAGAAAACATGGATATGGATATCCAGTGTGTACATGCTTCTTTGAGTGTATCCCAAATCGTTTCTTTCTCTGGAGGTGTCAAAACATTGACGCCATACCTTTGTCGGCTTTCGAGCACTTCGGCATCGGTCAAGCCTGTGTAATGATGTTTTTGTTCCATAATATAATTGTATTTAATTGATTTTTTGCTTATGTGTAATACGCAACACTTTCTTCGTATTGTCTATTTCTATCTTTCCCAATTTACTCAGAACACTTTGTCCTAGAAGCAAAGGGGCTGCCTGATTGCGAACAACAGATGCCTTGATGTTATTCAGATGTAAAGAACCGAGTTTTACATCTTTCAAATTAATAATCGTACCTTCCGTTATGTTTCCATCAGCAGTCTGATAGTTCTGTTTCCCGATAATATCTGAAGAAGACAAGAAGTCATTCTTTGCCATAAATGTAGCCTCAACAGAAGAAACAGAAACATCAGCAGCACCAGTATCAAAGATGAAATGCAAAGGCAAACCATTGATAGCACACTTCACCTTGCAAACACCACCCTCTTTTGTAAATGGAATCTCTTCTACTTTCAATTCGTATGCAGAATCATCCCCATCTGCATCAGCGGCTATCTCCTGCAGATGCTTTTCTTCAAACTCTTTCAGTAAGGCCTTAAATTCTTCAGTATTGCGTATATTATTCAAATCACGGTCACGCTTGATGTGAGCAAAGCGTCTATAACCATCCTCCAAAGACAGGCGAAGATACGAAAGAGCTTTTTCTTTCTCTCCCATTACAGAGTAAAGACATGCAGCATCATAACAATTCCCCTTTTTATCTTTATCAAGTATTGTATTCAAAATCTCTATAGCCTTATCTTTCTGTCCCAAGTAATAATAAGCATAAAAAGAGCATTCAGCTTCTTCTGGTATAGAATCCAAACGAACAACTTGCTTGAAATCAGACTCAGCCTTAGCATTTTCACCTTTCAAACGATATAGAACACCCCTATTCAAATACGCATAAGCCACATTTGGCTGCAAGGTAATTGCCATAGTATAATCTTCCAAGGCCCCTTCTATGTCACCAGAATGATCCTTAAACCAACCTCTTTGATAATATCCAGCAGGTTCATCTGGGGTATTTGCTATATAATCGCTCATGGTCTTTATTGCTTCCTGAGTACGTCCTGCATTATCTAGAATATTTGCCTTTTCATACAAATAATTAGCTTTTACAGAATCTAAAGCTATCGCTTGATTACAATACTCTAACGCCTTATCATAATCACCCAAATCATCATAACAACTTGATATGCGGCTTGCCGTTATGATATTGGATTCTTTTTCCAACGACTCCTTATAGTACGCTATAGCCTTGTTATACTTAGCGGCCCTTTCATACACTATGCCCAAATCATAATCCCAACTTTGCTCATTTGGCTCTTTTATTTTTTGGACCTTTAATTTTGCTACTGTTTGTTCAAAGGCAGAATCTGCTAATTCCTGCAATTCATAAAAGGCCTTTCGATCTCTATCTATACCCAATGCACTTATCACATCATCAATCGCCTCGTTATATTTCTTCAAGCCGATATAACTTTCTGCACGGAAAGAATACGCAGAAGAGTAGTTTGGCTCCAATTTGACAACATAATCAAATTGCTTGATGGCATCCTCATATCGTTTCTGTGCATTTGCATTTCTACCTATGCCCATATATCCCATTACATCCCCTTCCTTCAAAGAAATCATTTTTAGATAATCTTTATCTGCCAAGTCATATTTTCCCTGCTCATAATACACTTGCGCCCTTTGATTATAAAAACGGTCATCATCAGGCACAATGTTTATCGCTTGGCTATAATCTTTTAAAGCTTGTATGGTATCTTTCAAGTTTAAATATACTTGAGCTCTAGTACCATAAGCAAAAGCCTTATACTCCTTATCCTTGGATGGAATTTTCTTCACTGCGACGTTGGCAGCCGTCAAAGCCCGTCCAAACTCTTCGTTATAATTTCTCACCAAAGCTATCCATGCAAAGGCGTACCCATTGTCAGGATGTTCATTGATTTCCTTGTTCAGGTAATCGAGAGCTTCCTCTGCATTATTGTTATTGATAGCCTCCACGCCCCGACTATAATTATAGCTATCAGGGCGTTTGATGTTATCAGCCAACATGACTGAAGAACACAAGACTAATATTGATAAAATAAATTGTCTCATAATATTTTATTTTATGAAATTACAAGCAAACTCTCAATGTCAAACTTTAGCATTTGCCTCTTCTAATCTCAATCTATCATACTCCTCTTTAAAGCTACGTTGAACATCAAAGAAACCAGTAAGCATTGCAGCCATATAGTTTTCTATCTGAGGAATTTGAGGAATAAGCAAGCATTGCCGTTTTGTATGAACAGCAAACTTTTGACCCTTCTCGTCTATAGAATACATCAATGTCAAGTTTTGTCTAACATTGATATTATTTATAGCTTTACGTACACGGCTCACATCATCGAGGTCATCCAAGTCAACAGTACCCCACCATGTATCCCAAATTGTTATCATGAGACCATTCTCCCAAGTATCTACACTAAAGTTTTCTCCTTGATATGTGAAATACATATTATACTCATTTTCCTCATCAAACTGAACATCACAGTTTAACTTACGCAAGACTTCGGCACAAAGGTCTCGTGTACTTAAATTTTGATTTTCTTCCATATTATTATTGTTTAAAGGTAAAACTTCTGCGTTCACTGACATAATCGGTGCATTAGCAATGCTGTCCATTTCTTTCTCTGCTCTATCTTTCTTATTTTTGTAATTTAAGAAATAACAGAACAGGACTATTGTAATGAGTATTGATAAAAATTCTATCATATTAAAATATTTTTATTCCGAAATAAAAGACTATATTTTATTTACCCACGGCATTACCTTGTCCCAAACTATTCATTCTTGTAGATTCCAAAAGAGGGAGGTTACTTTCTGTCGGAATATAAATGACTGTCTTGTCACTCAAATCAGACTGCTGACGAACCCAAAGATACTGAATATAGGTTGGGGTTATGCTTCCATTTTCTATTTTAATTGCTTCAGCCGCACCTTTAGCTCTTTCAATCTCTGCCTGAGCATTCAGTTTTTCTGCTTCAAGATTAGCACGAGCTTCTTCTATTTTAATCTTACGATTTTGCTCTGCCTTGGCAAACTCAGCCTTTCCTTCCATTTCTTGTGACCAAACATTATACCATGGACGGACAAAAGCCATTACTACAAAAAAAGCAACTATGCCACCAACGACTTTTACTACCAACTTGACAAGAGATGGAGTTATATTGTAATTTGTACCCATTTTGTTTCTATTTTTTTATCAGAAAACTTCATTTTCACAACTCTGCATCGTACTAAAGTTACCATTCTGTTGAGGTATCAACTCATAGTTAAGCCCTTGATAATCCAAAGTAACTTGCGAATCCTTAGAGAAAGACTCATTAGCTACAAAACCACCAGTATTTCCTCCTGCCATTTTTTTATTTGGATTCCAACCTCTTCCTCCATAAAAGAACACCTGATAAGTCCCATTAGGAATAGAAAACTCATAAGAATCTCCGGCTAAGATATAAGCATTTCGAACAATATTCCCATTATGCTTAATGATTACGACCACGTCACATTCAGAATTTACAGAAGTAGAAACGGTTATTGTAGAGGAACTACCATACAAACTTGCATTATCATAAGGTACAGCACCCGTTTGCAAATGATTATCGATGTAAGGATTATCCTCAACTGTAGATGTTACTGTAGATGAAGACCTATAAGCATCTTCATAATTACGGTTATTGGGATTTGGTTTTGTCACATTGCCACAAGAGCTAAACAAAGTAGAAACCAATATCAAACCCAAAGTCATTTTTCTTAAATACATATTTCTATTTTTACTTATTAAACATTTATTTTAGTCTGCACTCTGTTGAAAGCCATATTAAATTGAGCCATTCTAACTTTCTCTGCCCCTACGATGGCCATTTCATAGTCACATTCTTTATCTCCCATTTTGCTTGCTACGACAAAGAGTTCCAAGCTCATTAGCAATACAAAGAACACTGCATAAAATGCACCTGCAACTTTTCGGGCTGTTATGATAGAGACCATCGCTTCCAATTCCTCCAAGAATCCCACATTAGCCTGACATTCCTTTCGAGTATATTCTTCCATAGTCAACTTTTTCTGTGTCAATTCTCTTTCTTGCAAATCCAATTGCTTGACTTTTTCATTGTTAGCCATAACAATAGCTCGTTTTGGATTGGCAACCTGATTGGTTGTCACAGAAGGATTATTCACCGTTTTAATTTTTCCATTCACGACCAGCTTTTCTTGGCTATTCGTCACCGACTTCTGAAGAATCCAAGGATGAGCATTTATATCCGCCTGCATTTCTGTATTCAACTTATCCAAAGAGTCTTTCTCTGTATGGATGGCATTTAACTTGCTTTCGATAATTACAACTCTCTTTTGAGTAAGGTCAGCCGTCTGTTGCTCTATGGTATCTGCCATTTGCTTGTCTATGTCTTTTCCAAACATAGTCTGGTCAAAAATCGTAGAACCGACTACAGCCATGACGATAGCTATCACAAATCTGAAAGTAGCTAACATCTTTGTTGGATGTATTGCCAATAATATCTGTCGTTCTATCATTACAATGATTGTCACAAAGACCAAAGACACCAATGCACAGCCCCAAATGGGAAGACCGATATATCTTTGAGCGAAACAGAAACCAATGATGCTCCACACTATCATCAAAATAAGTAACGCAGAAGTATATTTACTCAGCTGACTTTTACTTGCCTCGGAACACTGTCCCAAAACATTTGCATTCCAACCTGTCAGTTTACAACCAAACTTAATCCACCAACTCATAAGGCATTCATTTTAATAGTTCGACATTTTAAGAAGCAATGGCTTGATTTGCTACGCCAACATTACAGTTTGGCATCTGAGGCATTTTTGCCTTGGCATTAGAGCCACTCATTGCTATAGTTGCAATACCTCTCAAGAAGCCACAATCATACGACTGCAATGGAATAGATGCTTCATTGGCATTGTTTCTGAAATCAGCCTCCAACTTTCTCAACTCTTCTTTGTGAGCATTTATCAACGACATTGTCTTCTCGATTTCAGCAACGGTGGTCAACAAACCTGCAGCATTACAGGTATCGATACGAACCTGTAGGTCTTGCTTCATCACATCATAGTTGAGATTGATTTCTCTAAACACCATGAGTATCTTATTACGAATAAGGCTCATATTCAAGTCACGAAAAGCTAAGTCGCTTTTTACCATTGCATCAGCAAAGCCCTTATCCTCAAAGTTTTTATGAAGATAACCATAGATAACATCTATTGGCCAGCCTGTAGCATAAGAAACCATCAAAGGCTTGTTTCCTGCCGAAGTCTCTTCCTTGACAGGTGTAACACTTGCAACTTCTTCCTTTGCATCTGAAGGCTCTACCACTGGAAGTGATACGGTAGCTGCGCTCTCGTTGTCACTTTTCTTGTTAAAGATATTAAAGATACCCATAATCTTGATTTTTTAATTGTTATTATTTTTATTTTCTGGTGCAAAGGTATTGCTTTTCTTTCAACAAGACCGAGAATCCCTAACGTTACACCCACTATACACTCTAAGATACTTACATTTGCTTGCAAGGTTATAAAACATCAATCATTGTCTCAATCTCGACTGATAATCAACGCTTTGTTTGAGATATACCATCAAAAGCATTAACCCCAAGAATACCATGACAAGAGAAACTACCCTATAATTAGCCAAGGAATCATACAATCCATGCACTATAGCAGGAATACTGATTGCAAGAACATATAAGCCTCGCCTATACTTTGGATAGAGATGAGCAAACGACAAGAAATAACCTGCAATACCGCACCAACAAGCATGAAGGAACGGCAAACTTGTCAATCTTGCAATGTTCAGGAAGAACGAAACATCATACGTCTGCTCAGCATTTACCGTAATCTGATATTGAACTCCTTCAAAAACCCCAAAAGAGATTCCTGCCATCAAGCCATAAAACACCATCGTTTGAGGTATTAACGGTTCCTTTGCTTTTCTTAATATAATAAGGAGCGGTATCATCTTTCCTAATTCTTCCGTAAGTCCCACCCCGAAGACATAACCAAGTATGTTTAAAGGGAAAGCCACATCTGTAAAAGCATAGAAAGGATTGACTTTAGGTAAACCTAACAAATCCCATGCAACAAACACACAAAGTTGAGTCAAAAAGAATACATTCAAAGTTGTCTTCAACTTTACTTGGTTCGTTTTAAAACAAGCATAAAAAAATAATCCCCAAATAACTGAAAAGTACAAAGACACTTCATAGAAAATAAAGAATCCTCCTAATGGTATATTCATAATTACCATTGGCAATAATCCAACTAAAGCCAATATCAGAAACCTTTGATCTGAAAGAAAATGCTTAGAAAACAATTTTGCTTTAGGAAATATCAACTCGGAGCCTATTACAGACAACTGTGCTAATACATTTCTTTCGTTTTGGACATGACTCTTCAAGTTAGCTCGTTTCAAATAAAAGCCAACTGTCCGTTCAAGGCTATCACTATCAGCAATAGCCTTGTCCTGCTTTAGCACCTGTCCATTATTAACATACGAGAGCAAAGTTTGCTCATCGTATGGTCCAAAGCGTTGATTATTTCGGATTATATATATGTTCATCTTGTTATTCATTAATCAGCTAATTCTCTTTTTAAGAGATTCCACCCAGCTTCAGAATAAAACTTTTTATCTAACTTGCACATTTTTCTCTCATTATAGACAAAAGTAATAAAAGCATCGTCTATTTCTCCTTTTGCATCTGGCGTTATTACCACGCTGCTTTTATCTACATTTATACGTCTATAAAATCCAAGCAACGAAAATCTTGAGATAAAATAGCTATCATTATTTTTCATAAAACATTTGAGCCTAAATATTTTTAAAAGCTTCGGAAATAGTACAAATAGAAAAAAGACTATACCCACCATTATAAAATATACTATGTCATCATCCACATTGTTTGACTCGCAAAAATAGCCTAAAAAACTATTCATTATAATAAAAGACAATAATGACAATGATATACTATATTGTGGTATTATAATCCATTCAAATTCCGGATAACTTTTCCTTGCCTGTACCTTTATTAAATAAGGCAGAACCTTTTTACTTGAAGAATAAAAAGCTCCAGATAACAGAATAGAGCATCCGAAATAGCCCCATCCAACAGGTGTCAAATGGGACATATGAACTATGAATTGTACTAAACCTTTGCCTCTTGACATTACACTCAAAAATTAATTTTCTGAAAAAACATTTCTTCCTTTTGGGTCAAAGCCATAATCATTCTCACATTCGTCACCATCCCCAAACAACATCCATAAGCCATAAAATGGAATCAACTGATACCATCCTGAATTTCCTCTGTCATGACATCGTTTTGCTCCTTGCGCCCACATAAACCAATATAATGGTATTATAAGAATCAAGCTCAATAATGTTGCAGATTCTTCACCCATTAATTCTGATATAAATACTATAAATAAACTATAAATGTAAACCAACACAACAGACAATCCATACTCCAATCTTCTTATTCGTCCATGAAAAGAAAAAGGATGGGAAAACATTTTTTGTTTTATATGTGGTTTATAAAAAGCCATTACATAATCTATTTCGTCTTCAGAAAGACCACGTTGAGCCAAATCTATCTTTAATTCTTCACCAGTATAATTGATTTGATTATTTACATAATCTATATACTGATTTAAATTTTTCTCATTTTTATTCAATTCTATAGCCATAATTTTAATTATTTACAAGTTGAACAACTATTAATCTACCTCCTTGACTTTTATCAAGCAAAATCTGCCTACCATCTGTCAAAGGCACATATTCTCCGATACCTATAGGCTTTTTATCCGTCGCATCATACATATCTGGCAAACGGCGATTGATGAGAATCCATTGATTATTAAAGAAATGGAAATCACCTACAGGTTTTTTATCCTCATCTGTCGTTTTCTCATTTGCAGAAACAAGACGATTAGAATGCCACTTATACAAAGTCTGCTTATCATACACCATCAATCTGTAATTCTCAGACATATACTTTCCGTGAGAAGGAGCATAATAGAAATTGAGAATAGGCAATTGCCCTTTATATTCTGTTCCACAGAAAGGACATCTTGGCTTGGTAGTATTGTCAAAGACATACCAATGCGCCTCACATTTCGGATTTTGACAAGGTTGAACCAGATCACAAGTTTTAACCAAAGCATCTTCCCATTCGGCAGCACTTGGACGAGCAGAAGGATTATGAAGTCCATCTATAAAAGCTCTATCAAATAACTTTTTCAAATACGGACCACAAATTGTATATGGTAGTTTTGTAGGGTCACCTTGTGGCAACTGACTCTTATCTAGATCTTGAGGTTTTACACGATTTGTCTTATCTGTCGGATGCTCTATAAATAAAGCCTTTTCTCCCATCGACAACTCTTCATCTTTTGCAGGATCTATATCCCATACTTTGCCACCTCGCAGAGGATGACGATTTAGCAAGTACATATATATGAGCACAGCTAAAGCATGACGGTCTGTTGCGATACTCGGAAGTTTTTTATTAGGATCGCCAATCTTCAAGCCTTTGGTTTCCATAACCTCAGGTGCTATAAAATCAGGTGTACCTAAAACTCCTGCATCATATTTTCCAGGAACAACCAATTCGTCTGCATCAATAATACAAGAATTACCAGAAATAGGATCTACAAGCACATTTTTATACGATAAATCAGAATGAGCAAGACCGGCAGCATGCAACCTTCTGACAGCACGAGCTAGTTTTAAACACATGTGTAAATCAGAAAGCCAAGTACCCTTTTGGTCTGCTGGGACAAAACGATTTCTCAATTTTGCAGATGCAAACCATTTACCTTCTTTTTCCTTACCATCAAAGGGCCCACCTTTAAAGAAATACTTACTTGGATAAAAGGGTAAGACCACACCGATCTTTCCATTCCATTCAACAAGTCGATCTGGCATAATTAAATAGTCTTTCCAATATTTACCCTCTACAGTCTCAAATATTCGTTTATGGTAAGGGCCTACAATATTTTCCAAACGATTTTTATCACTTGGTGAAAGAGTCTTTCGATAAAAAGCGACAACGTATGTCTTGTCTATTGAAAAATAAACATCCTTGACACCACCTTGAGCTTTGATTTCATCATAAAACTCAACGGTTGTGCCATCAGATGCCTTTAATATTACTTTGTTTGCCATAATATACTTTTCTAATACAATATTGCAATCGTTCTATCATCATGGTTACCTGGTGACCAGAAGTCTAGCCAGTTAAGAAGTTGTTCTTTGGCTGCTTCATTATCATCAGACAAATCCACCCCTTTTTCCTTTAAATCATTCCAAAGTGCATCCCATTTATCAGGATTATTCAAGTTTGCGTCTGTTTCAAACTTTGGGTCACTCACACCATCAGTCATTAAGAACAAAGCGGTAAAATCTGGGACTATATAAAAGCGAAGACGCTGGTATAAAGCTGTCGCATCCTTGAATATTTCTGGCATTGTCAAGAATCGAGTCTGACCCGCAAACTCTCCCTCATCAGGTACACCTAGTAATTTTACGGTATGCATCTCTTTGTCATAGAGACATATTGCACCATCGCCAACCCAAAAAGATGCAACAAACCAACCATAACTAAACTTCTTGCAAATCGTCAACAATAAAGTCGTAGCATAAATCTTTGTTGGTTGATTATGTGCAGCAGCCTCAGCATAAATTGCTTTTTGAGCACGAAAGGCAGCCGCACCAACAATCTTGTAGATATAATCCCCAACCATTTTACGAGCCTCACTTTCGCTGTCTTCCTTAAACTGGTCATATGTATCTATCTCTTCTTCAAATTTCTTACTATCCAACAATTGCTCCTTGCAATAATCGACTGCCGTTTCACAAGCTATTCTACTACCTTCACGAGAGAAGGTAGCAGAACCAGCTCCATCAGCAACAGCCATAATATACCATCCATTTTCAAGATGAGCCATTTTGAAATGGTCATCACGAGGTTTTGCTTCTTGGGCATGCGAACGGCCACGCTTACTGGCAGCTACAATATCCTTTTGAGGAGCACTGTTATCCAGAGCCTCAACCTTCACATATTCACATTGTACATCTTCATTCTGATACTGTGGTTCAGGCATATTCTCCCAATCCACAGGTAAATCTTTCCACAATTTTCGTGGGTCTTGATTGATAACAAAAGGTATCTTACGCTCCAAGACAGGTCTATCTTCTGGCAAAAATATACCTTTATATTTATAGCATAGCGTCAGTTCAAATGTTGATTCTGCCGTTGTTGTACCACCATTACGCAATGGCTCCAAAGTTGGCAAACCACTAATTGTAAAACTATGTCCATCCTCTGCCACAGTTATTGTCAAGCCATGCATTTCTTCTGATATGCCGCTTACTTCAACAAGCACCATATTTTCATCAGGAACGTTCACTGTCTGTGAATATTCCTTTCCTTCTTTAGCATTCGGTATCGAAAATGCTAAAGACTTTACTTTATTTTCTGCAACTAAAATATTGTCCATCAGATGTTCTTTATATTGATTCCACAATTTGTCTGAAAGGAACTTCAAGAAGTCTTCCACCTTCTCGTCGTTTTTCCCTTGACAAACTATATCTATTATCTTTTCTACATTCATAGCTTTATCCTCTTCCTCTTGTTATATCAGCTCCACCTGCAGCAATCTCACCCAAAGAGCCTTCCATACCACACCAAGGGCAAGCTGTCGTATTTCCGTCTGAACACATAATATTACCACATTCACAGACCACTACACCTAATTGTGCGCCACAACAAGGACAGGTTGGTACACCACGCAAAGCAGTAGTATTGATATTCTGGTTAGAATTTCCATCAGACAAGCTATTATATGTTTCTTCATCTATAGGATAAGCACCAACCAACTTAAACTCATTCTTCAATAAGCCAAGGTTTCCGTAATCCATGTCCTTGTACTCTGCCATTCGTTTTGCATATTTTACGAGATAAGTTTTCTTGGTATTGGAGCATTTGCCTACCAACACTACAAAATTCTCATCTATGATACAAGGCTTAGAAGTATCTACCTTTTCAAGATTTATACCAGATGTAGGTGCCAACTTTACTTCATCATCACCCATATCCGTCACAGAAACGCTTGTTGCCTTGATGGAAGCTGTAACCCATTTGAAGAATGACTTGAACGAAATTTCATCAGTATTATTCAAACGAAGTACATTATCTGATATTTGTCCCAGCAACTGCGTATTCGCATTATCACCGATAGATATTGCTACAATATTAGCTGAATGACGATACTTCTGATTCCAACGAGTAAAAGCAGGAGTTGGATCATCTGTAGGAGTTCCATCTGTAAAGAGGAAAATGATAGGTTTCCAATCACCTTTTTTCTCCAAGGTTGTCTTCACTAACGACTTGTCCATATCATCCATCAAAAAGTTAAGAGCAGCACCTAAAGACGTACCTCCACCAATAGGAAACGTTGGAGGATAGAATTTATACAATTCCGTCAAAGGCGTTACACTTTTTGCTTTACCAGCAAAAGCTATCACTGATATATATGCTGTTTCAAGAGCATACGGATCGGTACGCAATTCTTGAACTATCATTCTCATACCATCCTGCACTTGCTGGATTGGCTCTCCTACCATTGACTCTGATACGTCAACGAGGAAATATATAGGTAATCTTCTCATTGTTTTATCGTTATTAAATTGTTAATTCTATAATTCTTGGTGGATTTTCCAATACTTTTCTTTTGAGAGTATTGTCCATATCAAACATATTTTTCACTATTTCAACACTATCAAAACTATCCCAAGGATAAATATTTTTTGTTAATTTTTCATATGCTACCTTTTTAGCAAAATTACCATGTAAAACTAATATTTTTTTATATGCGATTTGACTTTTTCCAATTAAACTATTAAAACAAAAGACATCAGAAGGGGTTCCCTTTGTGATTATTAGTAATATATCACCATGATAACCATTTACCACATACTCTATTGCTTTACCTAAGCACTTTGGTCCATGTCCACGAAACTCAAAAAAAGGAGGCTGTATCATCCCCATTGTCAAATCAATTCCTCTTGGTTTTTCTTTTCTAATATATGCCAATTCATGGTGAGATATAACCTCATTAAGATTTGAATTATATAGAATCATGTGAATCCAATCTTTGCATACCCATAGAGATTTTTGCATTAAATTATGATATGCAAATATTATGTCACACACCATTTGATGAGCCCTACATAAAGGTTCACCATCCATTGACCCAGAACTATCTATTAATATTGTTATACCCTTGTTCATTTTGTAGAATGAATTAATATTGGAAGAGGGCTCAGATAAACCTTACCTGGTCCCGTAACTTTCATCAAACTCAATCCTTCTCCTCTCAATACATTACCAACAGACCAACCTGCCTGAATCTGTGAAGGAGAGAAACCTTTGAAAGCTACGATATGATTTTCATCAATTTCTATCGTTTCACCATTGCCCAGAATCTTTTCTATTGGGGAACCAAGGGAATCAAGAAAAACAGTAGCATTACCATCTATCTTTTGGAAAAGCCCTACTCCACCCACTAATCCTTGAAGGCTTATATTAAGGTTCAAGTTTATCTTATTCGTGGATGCAACATAATGTCCACGACGACAGATTAAGTTTTCTCCTTGCAATCTAATAGGAACGAGAGCACAACAACTACCAGAAAGTACCATTTTTCTCTCCGTATTTGTATGATTATAGAAACGGATTATCAAAATAGATTCACCTGACAACGCAGATTTCAAGACACCTCCCAAGAGGCTACCTAATCCACCATTGCTAGAGCCACTTCCATTAAACTCCACATCACGTTGCAAAGCCTCATCAACATAGACAATACTTCCACGCTCTGCATAAAACGATTCTCCTGGTGACAATGTCACTTCAAGAGTCTTATACTCATATCCTACTATCTTGCAATTCATATCACTTTACACCACTAAGTTTACTTCTGTTGGAGGTGCAGGCAGTTCTACCTGGTCTGTAACTCCCATCGTCTTACCACCTCCTATGATATTGATTGATACCCATTGGAAGAACTTCTTGAATGTATTACTATCCATTGTGTCAAGTGTAAAGACATTGTTAGTAAGCTTCTTCAAAGGTTCTGTTTTTGCCTTAGGTCCTGCAGCACAAGCCACAATATTTGTGAACTGATGTGCTTTGACCTTTGGTATCACATTATCGTATGCCAACAAATCCGAAGGTTTTCCATCTGTCAAGATAAACAATAATGGCATCCAATCGCCTTTTTGCTCTTTAGATCCCATATTCACCTCTGCATCATATCGTTGACACAACAATTCCAAAGCAGCTCCCATGTGAGTCGGTCCAGCTTCAGGACAAGCAATCTCTGGCAACTGAAGGTTTTCCAATTCAGTCAAAGGAAGAATTTGCTTGACATCCTTATCGTATGTTATAATACTGATACAAGCCGTTTCCAAAGCGTATGGATCCAATCGCAAAGATGCTATCATATCCGACAGTCCCACCTTCACAGACTCTATAGGTTCACCTTTCATGGAACCAGAAGTATCTATCAATATATAAACAGGTAATCTTCTACTCATAATTTGTTTAAAGATTAAATTATAGATGATGCTCTTACTAAAGAGCACCATCCTTAATAAAATTTATACTACGATATTAACCTCTGGTGGTGGAGGTGGCAACTCACTCATTGTTGTAGCTTCGCAAGCAGTATCCTCAACAGATTTACTACTTGTACTGATTGAAGCTGAGACCCATTTGAAGAAAGCCTTGATAGTCGCACTATCGGCAGTATCTAGCTGAACCACATTTTCTGTGATTTGCTTCAACGTATTGGTATTAGCACCTTGACCAGCAGCACAAGCTACAACCATACCACACTTACGCTTCTTGAATTCCTCAAGTCCCTTTGTAATAGAGTCGGTCGGTTCACCATCTGTCATAATGAAAACCAATGGTCGCCAATCTCCCTTTACCTCAGCTGTGGTCTTTGTAATCTCACTATCTATCTTCTGCGATAGTAGTTCCAACGCACCACCTAAGGCAGTACAACCGCCAGCATCAATGCCCGGCTGTTGGAATGCAGCCAATTCTGTTAATGGCGACACCTGCTGAGCAGTTGTATTAAAAGTGATAATACTGATGTACGCAGTCTCTAGCGCATAAGGATCACTTCTCAATGTGGAGATAAGCGTTTGAACGCCATTCTTCACTGCCTCAATGGGTTCACCATACATAGAACCCGATGTGTCAAGGAGTAGATATACTGGTAATCTTCTCATGTCATTTATAATTTAAATACTATAGGAATACTATATTTTACTCTTGCAGTTTTCCCTTCAGTCGTTAAAGCTGGTATCCATTTAGGCATACTCTTTACAACTCTTACTGCCTCTTCATCCAATAGAGGTGACACAGGAGTTTCTACTTGAATATTCTTCAATGTCCCGTCTGGTTCAACAGTAAATAAAACTATTACCCTGCCCTCTATTTTTTCTTTTATCGCATCAAACGGATAAATTACATTACTCTGAAGATAAGAAATTAGACCTTCAGTACCACCTGGAAATTCTGGCCATTTTGCCAATTTTACAAGTTTTTTGGATGGAACTCTCTTGGAGGTTGATCCCTTAGATTCTCCTACAATAACGTACTCTTTTCCATCTTTAATTATAACACCAACTTCATTTGAACTATTTTGGTTACGCTTTAGATGCGTCTTAACCTTTTGAGATGTTACTTTTGATTGATTTATATCTGAAGTTAATGCAATACAAGAAAGAGACGCATTAGGGAAGAGACTGTATGCGATGATAGCCAACAGTACTTTCTTTTTTACATCCATAGTCCTCTTATTTTGAATAATCTCTTGCCACACGAACAATGGTTTGTCCGATAGTTCTATCTTCAAACGCATCACCGATTGCTGCAAATTTCCATTCACCATTGCGTCGGTACAACTTACCCATTACAAGGGCACGCTTACCTACACATTCTGTCTTAGTCGCTACATTATATTGAGCAAACACTTGCTTAGGTGGTCTTTCAGGTGTACCCTCAAACATACGAATTGAAGCATATGGGATTCCTGAGAAATCACCACTATATTCATTGTTATTATATATGTTCAAAAAGAACACGATAGAATTCACGTTATAGCTGACACGATTCAAATCAACAGTAATAATTTCATTATCAAGACCATCATCTCCATTTTGATCACCTGTTAGGTCATCCCCTGTATGATGAAGAGCACGATCATTTGAATCCAACTTGCCTTGAGGTAGTTTGCCATTGAATTGATATAAAGGAGACCAAATATGGTCAACCACATTACCATTAGCATCAAACATCATACAACTAAGATCCAAATCAACATCTACAACAGATGTTGACAAACCAAAGAAAGTTTTCTTAATGATAGCTCCCCAGTTACAACCAACACAAAAGTTGGTCAATTTCGCACCAGTCTCTTTTTCAAGATTAATGCGTTGTCCTTTTTCAAGTTTTATTGCCATAATTCTCAAGTTTAAATAATTAATCTTTACTGCCAGGACTATAATTGAATCCCCATCCATATTGTTTGTCACAATCACGATGTCCATCATGAAATGTTACCAGTTTCTTCACGGTAATAGAATTATCACCAGCAAAATCTAGCTGGGCTATTGCACAGAACTTTTTGTCACTGTACTGTTGCCCCATTTTCACGATGACATCTTGATTGCCTGGAACTTTGACTTTTACAACAGCATTCGTTTCCGACCATTTAGCTACACCTTCATAAATAAAGGTATAAACTATAATACGCTTAATTTCATTGATACCTACAGGATTCACAAGAATGATTTCTCCAGAAGAAGCACCACCTCCACGGTCATCGCCTTGATGCCATATATAAGGAACCATATCATAGCAGCCTTGTCGAGTCACATGATGACGGTCGCCTCCTCTACCATGAGAGAATTGCAAACCATCTATCAGCATCTTCTTACCATTACGCAACTCATAATAACAGCCTAAATCCAGATCAATGGCATTGCCAAAGAGATTATTGAAAAATCCCCCTTTACTCCAGTCAAGATTGATAACTATCTCATCTGCAAAAGGCTTGCCCGCTGTAGGCTTTTCCAAATTAATGCGATGAGTATCACCGCTCTTTTCTAGAATGATTGCCATAATTACATAAATTTAGAAGCATACTTTCTGCAAATAGGTTCTAGTCCATCTTTATGAGCCTCACCTACTGCCTGGAATTTCCATTCAGAACCACGACGATATAAACGACCAAATTCAACACCTTTATCGGTAGAGAAGTCTTCATCCAAATCATAACGGCAAATAACCTCTCCATTTATTGCATTTTTTATCTGAATATATGCATCACGGACCTGACCAAAATTATACTTCATTCGTGGAGCATTCACAGGGTCATTTGCATCTGATGGACTCCAATAGATACTTGCTGTAAAAAGGATTTCTTGCACCTTAGCCGAAGTTTTTGTCAAATCCACTTCTATTTCCTCATTTCCCTCACCAGTATCATCGTCATCATCACCTAAATCGTCAACGGAGCCAAGGACACTTTTATCCACAGAACACGGACGTACTTCCCCATTTACTTCTATAGTATTTGGTGAACCATAGAATACGAAATCATATTCATTTTCTATCTGCCCATTGCTACCCAACAGGAAAGTAGATGCATCCAAATCATATGCAGGGTCTGCATTTGGATTCACCTTCCATCCCATCTCTACCTTCAAACGAGTCAAACCAGATTCGATTTCAACTCGTTGACCTTTAATCAAATTAATAGCCATAAGCGATTATGCAAATTGTTTAGCATATTTGTTTACGAGAGCCTGCAGACCACCTTTATTACCATTACCAATAGCCTCAAACTTCCATTCTCCATTATGACGATACAGACGACCAAACTCTACAGCTGTCTCTATAGAAAAGTCCTCATCCAAATCATAACGAGCTATCTCTGTATTTGTCTTTGCATCATAGATACGAATATAAGAATTTCGTACTTGACCAAAATTCTGGCGACGTTCATCAGCTTTATAAATAGTTGCAGTAAAGATTATCTCTTTAATGTTTTGACTAACCTTTGTCAAGTCAACATTCAGGGTTTCATCATCACCACCATCACTATTTCCACCAGTCAGATCATCGCCTGTAGATTCCACAGAGCCATCTGGAGCTTTCTGATTTCCATAGAATACAAAGAATTCCTGTTGTGGAATCTGACCATTCTCACCCAACATGAATGCAGAAGCATCCAAGTCGAAATCATAACCAGAACCCTCATTTGGATCCCAACCGAGTCCTACACCTACTAATGACAGCCCCTTATCCATACTAATGCGCTGTCCTTTTTCAAGATTGATCATATTCTCAAATATTTAAATTGTTATTATTATCTGTTTGATGGTGCAAAGCTAATCATTTTTCTCCACACCTTATTATATATGCAAACGTTGCAAGTCAACAAGAGTAAAATGTCTAACAAATAGGTTGCAACCTTACAAGGCTGAAATTTTCTGCCATTCGTCAGAATCTAATAAAGGTTTTATTCCCTCATCTATACCATCCTGATAAGTCATCAAATCTGCCGAGATTCTGACTCCATAGTTACCATACATATTACGCTGTATTATATAGTCTTCTGCATGGAACAAAACATCATTCAATTTCAATATCTGTTTTTTCAATAATGCAATCATTGGCGCACGAGTTGCATAATCCAAGATATTAGGAGCTTTATCAGCCTCACCGCCAAACTTCTTATAGATGATTTGATATTTCTTCATAATAGCAGCCATTCTTTTTTGATATCTTTCAAGTTGTTTGGCAGTTACAGGCTTATTAAAGTTGATACCTCCACTCATAGACTCCAACAAAAACAAAGCATATAATGCCTTTTCCCTTCTGTGGATTTTCTCCAACTTGACATCTGCCTCAGGAAAATAAATTTGCTCTTTTAAAGTATCAATGACAACAGAACTCTTCACACCCTTACGAAGCATTAGAATATCAAAGATCTGCTTATAAAAGCCACGGAAAATAAAACGGCCAGTTTCTTCTTGCAAATAATTCAGTCTTAAATTATGATAGTTCTCAGCCAACAAATCCAATATCTTACGAATTGTACCAAGAGCATCATCCTCTATTTCTACAAGCAAGAAATTCGACACCATTCTATCATTAACAAAAGATTCCCCAATCTTTATCATGAAAGAAGGATTTACTAGTCCAAACTCTTTCACATTCAATTTCGCAGCCAATAGGTCTTTACAAAAACGTTCTGTTGACAAGCTACGCAACTGCTTAATAATAACTTGCAGTCGTTCATAGCTTACCTTAGGATATAAGAAATCAGCAATCTGATACAAATCCGTTTCAGAAATACTTTGATAATGTTCCGCTATTTTTGGCAAATAGACAAAATCAAAACCCGCTAATCGTATCTCCGAACAGATCTCCCGGTAACTATTTTGGATTTGCTCATTGATTTTCTTATCAAATTCACTTTCAACATAGAGAATTTGAGTATCTTCAAATTTTATTTCAGATGTATCAATGGAAAGTACAGTTACCGAACTTCCCATATTGATAGTCATACAACAACGTAAAGCTAGAATCAGCAAAGCCTCTTCCCTTGCACAATAATTGTCAGACATTGCCGTTTGATTGAAATCACCAATCAAATCATGCTTAAGACTATCATCAGCCAAAAGAAGTTCGTTCAAAGCCGCCGCAAAAGTATAGGAGGCAGCAGCCACTTCATCTTCCTTCTTGATTCCATATTTCTCACGCAAAGAATCAAGAAAGATAATCTCTCTTGCATCAATGATACCATCAGCCTCTATCAAATCAGAAACTATTCTCATTATACTTGCACGTTCAGACTGCCTCATGCCTTTCCTATTTAATGACAGAGGCTCCCAACCTGCCAAATTATTATTAAGGTATATATACAAAGAAGCGCGGAGCCAGTCTGCTGCTCGTTCCACGCTATTAAGGCCTTCGCATTGCCCTGTCTGTCGAAACGAACAACGCTGGAAGCCCCACGCCGATGTAAGTATATAGTACCACCTATCAACTCATTGCTAAGTGCTATGAGCCAATAAGGGCTGTATATATGATACACCCCAAGGGGCGTCCCCGTTGCTTTGTTCTTGACAGACATTTGGAAGTTGCGAAGTTCTAATAGCGTCAAAACCAAAGCGTACAGTTACGCCTTTATGTATATATGTCCATCCCACCTTCGCCCAGTTGGAGCTTCCAGTAAGGATATGACTCCGCAAAAGTAACAATTATTATCGAATCTACAAAATTTTTAGCAATAAAGTTTCGAAAAAAGTTGTGTGAGGGGACACAATTGGGAAGAAGAAGAAGTCTTACTTGGCTAGCAACTTTAGATTTTGGGGAATGTTTCCACATACTTTCCTCATTTTCCACACCATCTACTTTTGGCACACAAAGCATAAACATCTGATAGTCAACTCATGTCATTTTTCATCTTCTTTTTGGCACGCTGATTGTGACTATGAATAGTGGGTTCGATAATGAATCCACAAAAAAGGAAATAAGTAAGTAACATTAATATAGTAACAATTAAAAAAAGATAAGATTATGAAGAAGTTTATGTTTGCAGCTATCGCAGCTATGGTAATGGTTTCAGTAAGCAACGTTTTTGCATCAAGCAGAATGGTAGGTAACGCAGAGGTAGCACCAGTTGATACCGTGGCTCCGGATGCTCCTTCAGATACAACAGAAGTTGGCACTCCTATCCAGCCACAGGCTACCACTGAGGATTCAACACAGCAGGAGACAACGCAGCTGCAGGAGGCTACAGAGACTGAGCAGCAGACAAATGCAGAGTAAAAGATAAAGAACAGTTCATTTTGCAGCGTTATTCATATAGTAGATTTAGTTTTTAAAGGTAATTAGACTTATTCAGGTTTCATGAGAAGTTGCATAGTTAGAAAATACAAGGTCGAACTTTAGGTTCAGTTTATGAAAAGTGAATCCTGCCGGCATCACAGCCAGCAGGATTCTTGCTTAATAGCCCCAGTAAAACTCGTCAAGTATCACTTCATCAATCGCTCTACCCATTCATTGAACAAAGGGCATTCCTCCCGAATCTTCTCTAAGCCAATGTCCATAGCAACACAAATGCCAACAACTACCTTATTATAATCAGGAATAGCAGCAATCAATCGTTTGGACGGAGCTGTCTCAGGACTATTGTTGATAAGCTCTGGTGATTGGAAAGCCTCTGCCGTGGCCTGCAACTCTGCATAATCAAACTCACTCTCCTCAAAACTGTTCAAGAATGCACTCACATCACTAAACAGCAATCCCTCAAACTCATGAAGTTGTATGTATGGAATGAAGCGGAAGCGATATTGCTCAGGAATATCATTCGCCATTCTATCTATCAAGAAATGAATACGCTCCGTCTTATCCACTATTTCCTTAGATTCTTCCCATCCAGGAAACCCGAACTGGTCTTTGATGCCATAGTAATCCACTAACATACTGACATAGACATCGCCTTCTTGGAGATGATTCAAGATTTGCTTTTTGATGGTAGCCCAAGGCACTATACCACCATGCGAGTGCTTGATGACAGGAGCTTCCACATAAATATCATGCTTAGCAAACTCCACTCCAAGCACTTCTGTACAAAACTCTTGTTCCGTAGGACCTTCACACACTATGATTAGTCGTTTCATCGTGGCTGACCTCCTTTCATAATATTTTGTTTCCACAAATCACCAAGTGTATAATCCTCAAGCCAATGTGCCAACTCTTCGCTATTCAGCCGATTGATAGTTGTACCATCTTCGTTCTGATTAACAGTCAAGACATCCTCTGGCTCAAAGTTACTGATTAGTTCAGCACTCTGAGTTGCAACGATAACTTGCGTGCCCTTTTGTGCCGCCATCTTAATCAAACCCGAAAGTTTTTCGATAGCCACAGGATGCAAACCAAGCTCTGGCTCATCAATGATGATAACTCGTGGTAACCATGGCTGCATAAAGAGCACGGTCAAGGCAATAAAGCGAATGGTTCCATCCGACAAGTCGGTCGGTCCGTAAATCATAGAGCTATACTTATCCTGCCATTGCAAGCGCACCATATCGGCTTCGGTTGGTTGGAAATAGAAGTCCGAGAAATAGGGAGCCACACTCTGAATGACACGGATAATGCGACGATAAGCCATCGGCTTCTCTCGCTGAATACGATAGAGGATAGCCGCCAGATTTTCACCATGTTCATACATACGATAAGCATCGTTCACGATATGGCTATCAGCCGTAAATGGAGAACGGCGACCTGTATCGTGGAAGTGAAACTTGCGGATTTGGGAGATATAATTAGATAAATCTTCCTCTTTATGGTCTTTTAAACTCGACTCGCTTTGATACTCCGTTATAACATTTTTCCTCACTAAATCTAAAGGACAAACATCATCATAACAACCAACAACTTCTCTTTCTACGATGAGTTTACCATCAGATTCCAATAACACCAAGTCATATTCACTCTTAGCTATTAGCAAGTTTACAGCTATACGATCGGTAACTTTTCTGCCTTGATAGAGTAATTTATCTACTCCACCAACTTGAGCGACATACGCCCCTAATCTCTTCTCATAGATGTTTCCTAACATTTCGAAAAGAGATAAGAAGTTACTCTTACCAGCTCCATTGGCACCAATCAAGAGATTGATAGGATGCAGTTGAACTGATAACTTTTTAAAAGACTTATATCCAAATATTCTTATCGAATCCATATTGTAGTTTCATTCAAATATAAAAGCAAAGATACACTTTTTAAGTGTATCTACCAAATAATTTATTCAAAACTTTTGTTTTACTCGCAAAATTAAGCTATATTTTCTATTATAAATTAAAAAAGTAACTACTCTGTCATCTTCATGATACCGTAGCCCTAGATGCACCTTCAGATACAGTAAAAGATAAGATATCATTTATCCTATCACCCAATCCTCTATGCTGAGCTGACTAAACTTGGATCAGTAAGGATTCGCTACGCGCATACGTATGAATATTTTTCTCGAAAAAAGTATCAAAGTCTCATTATTTATATAAAACCTAATGTTATATATCTAACATTCAGATGGTTTTTACAGAATGAGACTTCTCTAAAAATGAAGAGAGAAGTATCATAAATTAGCGAGAAGTATCATGATTTCTTGCTTGCATCGAAAAAAATGCTTTATGAAGTGATAATAATAGCATTTGCAAGGCAATAAACAGGATGCTTTTTCGTTTAGTAAAACAGAATGTTTTATTCTTAATGCTTAAGAAACATGGATGAAAAGGAATTACTGAAAAAGGCTTTCGAATACGGAAACGTTCCTAGCCTCATCACCTATTGTTTCACCGAACCATGTCCGATGAAAGACAAATGTATTCACTATCTATCCGGTCTCTACAAAAACGAGAAGACTGATAGAGGGGATGCCATTTTCCCAAATGCCCTGAAAAACAGAGAATGCAAGTACTTCGCTCCGCTGCGTGTCGTGAAAATGGCATGGGGATTCGACAAACTCTTTGCCGAAATGAAAGTGAAAGACGCTCCTGCACTGCGCGCCGAAATGAGAGACTACCTCGGCAGCAAAGGACAATACTACCGTTAGAAACTGGGACAACTGAAACTCCTGCCGGAACAACAGGCATATATCAAACAACTTTTCGCCAGATACGGATATAAAGATGTTGAATTCGAGCACTTCTCTGATGAGATTGACTTCACTAAAATCTAACCTTTCTAGAAGTGTCTAGTATTTCAGTTCTATAAAATGGAGAGTGTCTACTTTTACAGTTTATAAAGTATGTCAATACAAACTAGGAATAAGGTAAAAAACTGACAAGTAGGACTAGGAATAATGAACATAAGGAGGTCTGTCACAGCCCGTTAAGCGGTCTATATTTAGTTGACTACATAGACTACATAGAGAAAGAGGGTGAATATCTGACTGCTGCCGAGATTTTCAACTATCTGAAAAAGCAGATAGGTTCATCGCTCAAGGTAAACAGCCTGATGGGATTCGGCAGAAAACTGGCGAATATGAGTGAGTTAAAACATAAGAGATTTGCAGATGGTATGAAGTATCTTGTAAAGAAAAAAGTGAAACAATGAGACTTCTATGAGACTTTAATGAGACTTCCCGGCACCAAAACCGAGAAGTCTCATTCTTTTTATCTTATTATCTATCAAGTCTTTAAGCCGGTATTTTCAATAGAAAATGAGACTTTGAGACTTTTTCTCGATTTTTTTTCACGTAAAAGAGAAAGCCTACCTTATAAGCAAGTTCAGAAGTTAAAGGAGTTAAAGAAGTTATCACTCCCTACGGTCGTTCGGGAAGTTAAGAGACAATAGTCTTCTAGCGTAAAACTTAGAACATTTGTCCCTCTAACTTCTCCCTAACTTCCTAACTTCCCTTAACTTCCCCATATACGAAAGTTCTGTCCTTTAGATAGCATAAAGGAAGGTGCGGATGAACCAGTAGCAAACGATACCTGCGATGTAACCTACGAAAGCAATCCAGGAGATGTGCTTCATATACCAGCCGAAGGTAATCTTCTCCAAGCCCATTACTACCACACCAGCGGCACTACCGATAATCAGCATTGAACCTCCTACACCGGCACAGTAGGCCAGCAACTGCCAGAAGACACCATCCACAGCCATATCACCAGCGGCTGCCACAGGATACATTCCCATACATCCGGCTACCAGAGGCACATTGTCAACAATACTTGAAAGCACACCGATGATACCAGTTACGAGGTAATGGTTGCCATCGAATACGACGTTCAAGCCCTGACCCAAAGCAGTCAACACGCCAATCTCAGCCAGGCAGGATACTGCCATCAGGATACCGAGGAAGAAGAGGATGGTACTCATATCAACACGAGAAAGCAACTTGGTTACTCGCTTCTGAGTACCCTCAGCATCAGCTCCACGATGCAAACCGCGATAGAAAACTTCGGTAGCTGTCCAGAGAACGCCCAATACCAGGAGGATTCCTACGAATGGAGGCAAGTGGGTGATACTCTTGAAGATAGGAACGAAGATCAAACCGCCTACTCCCAACCAGAACACAGCCTTGCGCTGACCTTCGGTGAAATCGCTGACCGATGCATTCTGCTGGTCAGAAACCTTAGGCATCACGAGTTCGCCCTTCAACATGGTTTGAAGGATGAGGGCAGGAATCACCATGGAAACCACAGACGGGATGAAGATTTCGGCGATAACGCCGGCTGCAGTAATCAATCCCTTGTTCCAGAGCATGATGGTGGTAACGTCGCCGATTGGTGAGAAGGCACCACCCGAATTGGCTGCGATGATGACTAGGGATGCATAAACCATGCGGTCCTTGTGGTCGGTGACGAGCTTTCGGAGAATCATGATCATCACAATACTGGTGGTCAGATTGTCGAGGATAGCCGAGAGGATGAAGGTAAGGACAGCGATACGCCAGAGGAGCGCATGCTTCGACTTAGTCTTCATCACCTTGCGAACCCAGTTGAATCCGCCGTTCTGGTCAACTATTTCCACGATGGTCATTGCACCCATCAGGAAGAAGAGTGTTGTGGCGGTATCGCCCAGATGTTCCTGGATGATTCCGGTCACTTTCTCCACCATTCCAGCAGCGCCGCCTGTATAATCAGGGTGCATCAACTGGAGATACTGCATTGGATCCACCATGTAGAGGGTCCAACAACCTACCAACATCAACAGGGCAATTGCTGCCTTGTTTACCTTAGTCAAGCTTTCGGTGGCTATGAGTGCATAGCCGAGCACGAAAACGACAATAATAGAAATTGTAAGTGTAGTCATTACTTTTTATTTATTATTAGATATTCTTTCCTTTATGTATGATTTGGTACCCACAATTGCCAAACGGTTGCAAAGATACAAAAAGAAAAGCAATAACCACACGATTCCTTATTATAATTGTATGAAATCGCTTACTTACTTACAGTTTTAACCTAATAATAACTGATTTTCTTTGCGCATCTAACTGATTATTCTTACTTTTGCACATCATTAAGTAGTTTTTTAAAGCATCATCAATATGAAACATCATCATTATTTGAAATATCTGTTTGTGCTTCTCCTCTTCCTTCCTACCAGTCTCATGGCGCAGAACAAGGAAGAGAAGATTCCTGGACATATCACAAAAATACAGAAACTGGAGGATGTGAACGTAACAGGGAATCGTCCTCACTTCATCAGACTCAAGGGATATTATCGCAGTTACCAGACCAACGACTCTGTGATGAAATACTTCAACGACGGCATCGTGGAGTATTACATCAACCTGAAGAATGGAAAGACGGATCTCAATGCCTATTCCAAAAGAAATCTTCACAACAGCCGACTCGTTTCCGAAGACAAAAAGCGAGCATTCATGGTCAGCGACAAAGGAACCTTCCGACCTTGGCCGGAAGAGAAGACACTTATTGAGCAATATCGAAAGAAATATCAGTTGAAAGATTCACTGGGCTCTCAACTCGTCCTGCTCAATCAGCAGACAATAGGCAGTATTCAAACGGACAGCAGCCGGAATATCTGTCAGATAGAAATCAACCAGCTTCCTACCTACAAGAATCTGACGCACCAGCTTTTCGGTTATACCCAGACAGATATCTACGACCATGTGGTGGAAACCTATCAGATAAGTCCTGAAGATTACTATTCCTTCAAGGACCTGCTCTTCCAAAAATCTGACAACAGCTATCTTTTCTCTCACAAGAAAGACAAGCAGCAGCAACTTATCCATGTGATTACCGAGCTATATATCACGGAAAAGGAGTATGTAGAAAAGAAGCAATCCATCAAACCGGATTCTTCTACTCCCAAAGAATCAGCTGCCGCCATTACCGATTTCTGCATCAGAAACAAGATACCTTCCTTGCCTGAAGCAACAGAGCAGGAGATGCAGCAGCTGACTCCCTATAATCCTGCAAACATGAAAGAAATAAAGGAGTAAGGAAACTATACAAAAAAATCCGAAACAGATAGCTGATAACGCTTCTGTTTCGGATTATCTTTTCGTAATATTTCTTATTCTTCCCTGATTATCCAATCACCAATCGTACGCTGACTACTATCGAAATTTACACCTATTTTAAACAGGCGCTTACCATCTGCAGAATATGGAATCAGATATCCCTTTTCATCAATCTGTCTGATAGCTTCTTCAGCAGAACCATCATACTTCAGTTCAAAAACAAACACGGCATCAGACATATACACCACGGCATCAGCCCTGCCTATCGCACTGTTCTCCTCTACCCTCATGTAGGCACCCATCAGGTTGAAGATCAGATAGAACACCGTCTGGAAATCCCGTTCGTTCTTATTACTCAAGCGGTTGGAGATACTGGCAAGATAGGCCTTCAGGCGCACCATCGCTCCCTCAACATCAGCATCATAGAGCTTTTCCAGGAAATCACCTACCAGACTATTATTATCCAAAGATATTGGTGAAAGATAGTTGGGCGCAAGACTCTTGAGCATCCCCGTCTTAACCTCCTTGTTAGGATATTCCAGCGTATAACGATGCAATATCGGATTATACTTCTTGATGGTGAGGTAACCGCTCTGATAGAGCAGCGGAAGTGCAGAGGTCACCAGTTCGGGCGAAACATCAAAGTCATCTATATCACATGACTTTTTCTCTATATCCATCACGCTGACATGGTACTTCTGCAACGTTTTGATAAGATAAGTTGGCGTTCCAGAACCAAACCAGTAAGGGGCAATTTTTTGGGCGTTCAAGGCCTTTACCAAACTGAACGGATTAAAGACATCCTCTGATTTCTCACTGAAATGATAGCCGTCATAGTATCTTGTCAACTCAGCCAGACATTCCTCGTACGTCATGCCAAGAGCTTCACCAAGAGCCTCTATATCCGGTTTCATCTGCGTACAAAGTTCAGCCTTACTGATACCACAGATAGCCGAATACTGGTCGAACATGCTGATATTATCGAGGTTGTTGAGTTCGCTGAAGATACTGAGCTGAGAGAACTTAGTAATACCCGTAATGAAGGTAAACTCCAGATATGGGTCGAGCTTTTTCAGAGGACTGTAGAAGTTCTGCATAATGAGACGCAACTGCTTGAGTACATCCCTCTCATGCACAACATCCAGCAATGGGGCATCATATTCATCAATAATGACAACCACCTTTTCGCCCGTCTGTTCGTAAGCTCGCTTTACGATTCCATCCAATCGGTCGTTTGGATACAATTCATCATCATCCCTGCCATAGAGCTTCTCGTATGGTTTCAGCTGCAAGTCGAGATAATGCTTCAAGCCTTCCTCATCAAAATGCTTGGCACCGCTCAGGTCGAAGTGGAGCACAGGATGCTTCACCCAATCTTTCTCGTAATCAGCAATGGCCAATCCCTCGAAAAGTTCCTTTCTTCCCGCAAAATAAGCCTGGAGGGTAGAGGCAAAGAGCGACTTACCGAATCGTCTTGGACGACTCAGAAAGACATACGACATCTGCTTTTCCCTGAAATCCACGATATATTTGGTCTTATCTATATAGAGATAGCCATTCTCGCGGATTTTTTCAAATGTCTGAATTCCTACAGGATATTTATTTACTATTTTTGCCATATTCCTACATGCTTTACGTTTTGCGCTGCTAAGTTACGAAGAAAATCTGAATTAGCCAAGCTTATTCTAAAAATTATCAGGAAAAGAAGCCCAAAAACGAAGTTAGCTTCATCAGACATCGAAAGTAGTTTCGGTGTCTGATGAAACTACTTTCGATGCTTGATGAAGCTAATATACTTACGGAGGGAATTCTTCCTTCATCAACGTTTCCTTTTATTGCTCTGAAGATATAGAAGCAAACAAAGTTACTTTTTGCGAAGTTGCTACTCTGTATGTCCAGTAGAGGCTGCTCTCTTCGGGGAAAGCATCCATGTATTCATTGAGAGAAGCCAAATGCTTGGATAGAGTCTTCTCATCATACTTACCTACTGTAAACGACAGAAGATATTTGCCATTGTCTTTTAGATTGACTGGCTTTAGATGGCTGATAGCCTCAGCTATGTCGTCTTGATATTCATACGAATAGACAGATACCACATTCTTTCCTCTGATGATATCAGAGAAACTTCTGAAATCAAAGCCTACCATACCATGAATCTCCACATTCTCCTTATACATCTGCAAGAAGTGCTTCAACTCCATGTATGGATTACAGCCTGGATTTTGCTGAAAAGACAAGATAGAGTCGATATCAGATTCATCCTTGATGCTTAGTTCCGGAGTCATTTTTACGACTACATTCTTTCTGGCACGTTCGTGGTTCTCCAATACCTGATGAACATGTTCTGCTCCTTCGGCAGTAGATACCACTACCATATTGATAAGTGTGCAAGAACGGTTCTCGATGGAATATATTCCATCTGAGCGAAGCTGATTGATAGCTTGCTGACTAACATCGTCAGCAGCTATCAGCAGCAATGAATCAAATGCGATTTCTTTCATAAGATTGATGCTTGGTTGTTATAAACTACAGCTTGTCTATGATACCATTATTTTTCAGAATTTCAAAACGGGTTCTCATAAAATCAAGCATCTTGCCATTGCGCATATCAGCCAAAGTCTGAAGGTCATCCCAATCATACCAGTTCTTCTTCCATTCTCTATTCTCGTCAGTTAAATACGAAAATCCCCAAGGGAAATCTTTCCATTGACCTTCTGAAAGTTGAGATGGTTCTTTCTCTTGTGAAAACTTAGGATACTCGTCATCTGGATTACCTGATTCTATCTTAAATTTATGTTTCAGCTCTTCCAGATTAGAATAGTCCCCATTAATAATAGACAATCCATATAACATTCCACCTTTCTTTGAATTTGGTCGTGAGAAATTTCCAACCACAAATCCTACTTGTGATTGATGTCTCTTCTTACCTACGAAAATCATCCAACCATAATCACTATTCCATGTAGCGATATTACCATCATATTGTTCACGAAGCTCAAGACCGTATTCCCCTGCCAATTTTTCAAGCTGATTGCAGAAGTCTCTTCTGATTTTCTCTTTTATTTTTTGTCCATCACGTAAGATACCAAGTGTTACATCTACATTTTCTTCAGAAAGTAACAAATTCAATAATTCTTTTTGATAATTTTCTTCCATAATATGTCTTGTATCTTTTATAAAAGTTATGTATTGCTTAATCACTTCATGAATGCGAGGGCATCCTTTTGATATATCCAAGCACTTCTCAAGCCAAGATAAGATATTTGGCTTATTATCATACTTGTCATAACTCAGCGGATAACAGGTTATTTTATTGGGACCCGTAGAATACTCAGAAGCATCTTGACCAGACGGAGTGAGATATATCAAGATAAAATTATCCTTATATTCTTTTTTTCCGAAATTATGATATCGCTCAAGTTGTCTTGGTTGTTCGTGAGCAGGATTGCCATATCTATCAAACTTGTTTTCAATGATGATAGCATGCCCTTTCTCATCATATAGAAAAATGTCAATCTCTCCACCTGTAGATTCTCCATCTTTCTCTGATATTTTTACTTCACCAATGTATTTGTCTTTATATTCAACATGACTTGAATTGACATCATATTGAAAATCAGGCTTCAATTTTTTCACAACCTTATCCAGGAAAGCCTCCAAGAAGCCTTTCCCTACTCCATGATTGGCATCCTTATCAAGCAGCATACGAAGAAAAGGAGTATGCAGATGTTCCTCAGGGCGTGTAAAATGCAAATTTTCAAAAACATTGAAATATTCGCCTTTTGCCTCACGCTCTTTCATCTCAGCCTTACTTTTCTGTAAGATAGGCTGAGCCTTTTGCAGCAATTGCTGTATAGCCTTTAAATCCATATTACTAAAATTTTAATTTCATTCTTTTCCTTATACTTATTCCACATTCTTATAATGTCTATATCAGAAAACGGAAAAGTCGGGAAGATATTATATAAAATTCATTTTTTTATTTTCAGTGCAAAAGTACAGAAGACATGGGTAAATTAGCTGCACAGGTTCATTTTATTTTCATAAAACGATGAAATAATTGAAATCTGCATGAAATAAATCTATCTTGTGCAACATATTTTCCTACTTTTCCGTTATCTTTGTACCCAAATAAAAGAAACAGAATATGGCTATCAATCAATTGAACAAATATGTCTGGCTCGTGGAAACCATCCATCGAGCCAGAAAAAGGGGCGGCATCACACTAAGAGAAATCCAAAGCAGATGGAAGGATTCTGATCTCAGCGAAGGAACGGAACTCTCTCGCCGTACCTTCATCAACAACCTCCATTCCATCGAGGAACTGTTTGAAATCAGCATCTGCTGTGGCAGCGGATACCGCTATTACATTGAGTATGGTGACTGCTTCGAGGAAGGAAGTGCCAGAAGCTGGATGCTCAATGCCTTCTCCCTCAATGCCATGGTTGGCAACAGTCACAAGCTCAAGAATCGTGTACTCCTGGAAGATATGCCTTCTGGCAGAAACTATCTGGAAGACATCATCAAGGCAATGCGTGACAACCGCGTCATCTCCATATTCTACTATAGCTTCAATACAGAGGAGTATCATGCATTTGATATTCATCCTTATTTCGTAAAGGCTTTCAAGAAGCGTTGGTATGTGGTGGCTTACAGTCCTGGCACAGATGACATCAGATGCTATGCGCTCGACCGTATGGAGAATGTCACCATCTCTGAAGAAACATTCAAATTGCCTGAGGATCTGGATCCTGCTGAATATTTCAAGGATTGCTTCGGCATCATCAACAACGAGGATTCTGAGGTGCAAAAGGTGGTACTCAAGGTGGATGCATTCCAAAGTAACTATATCCGCAACCTTCCTCTCCATACCTCACAAAAGGAAACGGAGCGCACAGATGAATATTCTATCTTTGAATACCATCTGAAGCCTGAATTCGATTTTGAACAGGAGATATTCTCCAACATGGATACCATGGAAGTATTGGAACCTCAATGGCTAAGGGAGGATATTGCCGAAAAATTGAGAAATCTCACCAAGAAATACCAAATTTAATCAATTAAGGAATAACAGATTTAATCTATCAAGAAATATCAGATACAATCATCTGAAACTAGGAGAAAAAGGCGGCAAATACATTTTTCGTATTTACCGCCTTTTCTTTATGGGTGATGCATCAGAACCCAACCTTTCTCTTGGGGGGTCTTCCTTCCAGCCTTTCACTATCGCAATACCCGACAAGAGATTTGAGCATATCCGCCGGTTTGCCATGCAAAATGGATTGGATGGTATAATGGCGGGCAATGTTCTCAATCTCTCCACCACTGAAATCATATCTGGCGGCAAGGAAAGAAGCATCAGCATCATTCAAAGATGGTATCATCGTTTGCCAAATCTGTAAACGACCATGCAAATCAGGCTTTTCGAACTTCACTTTATAAAGGAAACGACGCTCGAAGGCCTTGTCCATATTCTCGGCAAGATTGGTTGTGGCAATAAGAATGCCATCAAGCTGCTCTATCTCCTGAAGAATGATGTTCTGGATATTGTTCTCCAGTTTATCCACAGCCTTCTCTGCACCCACCATACGCTTGCCGATGATGGCATCAGCCTCATTGAAGAGCAGAATAGGAGTCTTTGCCGATTGTTTCACCATCTTTCTGTAATCATCAAAGATACCCTTGATGTTCTTTTCGCTCTCCCCTACCCACATACTCTTGATATCCGAGATGTTAACCTGGATAAGGTCACGACTCGTTTTCCTGGCTATCTGAAGAACCGTCTCCGTCTTTCCGGTACCTGGTGCACCATAGAATAGGCAGGCAAAGCCACTTCTGAAATTAGTTTCCTTCAAGCGGTCTCGGATACCCTGGAAATTCTTTTCATCCATAAGAGCTGCAAGTTCTTCTACCAGTTTACGTTCCTTGTCGTTGTAAAACAGCTGTTTAGGCTTGATACTCTCAAAGGATAATATGCCACCTTTAGGACGGGAGCCTCGCATAGCAGAAAAGTTCATCTCCGAAAAGAGCAGCTTCTTCGCACTGTCTGTAATCTTAAAGGATTCCCTGTCGGCAAAGCCGTCATCGTTGGTATATTCTATGAACTTTTTCTGCAAGAAACGATGATTGCCTTGGTTAAGGTCTCGCTTAGCCCATCGCCAGACCGACTCACCTTCCTCATAGATGAAATCCAAGTCATGGCAACGGATGTCATCATCGCCATCAATAACAAAGAGTGTACACAGCAAGATGAAAAGCGGAAAGTCTTTATCCTCCACATTTATATCATACAATGCCATTGCCTTGACAAAAGCCAGGTTGCTATTCTTGACAACCAGCGCTCTGAGTTTCTTTCTCAAAACCTGCTTGTTCAGTTTTTCGCAGCGGCATTTCGAGAAAAGTTCATCAAACTTATCAAACAGTTCTCTGGCTGTGAATTCATCCACATCCGAAGGAATATATCGTCGATTATGCTGGAATGCCTCCATCACCTCCATCGGGATGCTATAGCTGAGTCCTTCTATCCGATTCTGACAAACATATTCCTTATCGATAAGTTCCTGAGTTTCGTTGGAATATCTGAGCAATGTCAGGATTCTACAATCCAGGAATTCCGTCAAATCAGAAAACCGGATATGGGTATCATAACACCGGTCGGCAAAGAGGGCCATAATAACACTTGCTCGCTTGGAGATACACAGTTTATCAGAAACAAAAACAAGATACGGATCTGCTTTCTGATAAAACTCTTCTCCGAGAGAAGACCCTTTTGCCTTTTCTACGATTATTTCGAAGGCCTGGAGCAAGTCTATCGGCTCCACATCTGTTTTATCTGATATTTGCTTAACCATCATCATACAACATTAATACATTCTTTTTTGGATGCAAAATTAAGTTGTACCTATGAAAGTTGGTTTCACAGATTGAGAAATTTTTCTTCTGCGTAGTATTTTTGATGGATAAGCACTGTCAAAATGCAAGTTTTAAAAATTATTAGGAAAAAAAGTGGCGATAGTTACATAAAAAAGTCGTATCTTTGCATTACATAAAACATGTAACACAAAACATGGAATAGATATAAAACATTATGGAACAGCTGAATAATCCATTTGTTATCTACGGATATAAGGGAGCAGAATACTTCTGCGACCGCAAGAAAGAGACGGAAGTCATCATGAAGGCTTTGCAGAATGAGCGCAACATCGTCCTCATCTCTCCTCGACGCATCGGAAAGACGGGACTCATACACCATGTCTTTGAGAACATCAGCAAGCAGGAGCCTGAGACGCATTGTTTCTATCTCGACATCAATGCCACAAGAAATCTGAGCCAATTCATCCAATTATTGGCAAAGACGGTTATCGGGAAGGTTGATACTTTCTCGCAAACTGCCATGCGCAAGATTACCACTTTCTTTGCCGGCTACAAGCCTACGATGTCGTTTGATGAAATGACGGGAATCCCTACGTTCTCGATTACGGTTTCGCCAAGCCAGCACGAAGATTCCCTTACACATATCTTCGAGTATCTGAAACAATCGGAGAAACGAATCTATATTGCCATCGATGAGTTCCAGCAGATAGCCGAATATCCCGAAGATGGCACAGAGGCCCTGCTACGCTCCTACATCCAGTTTTTGCCGAATGTATATTTCATCTTTGCAGGCAGCAAGCAGCACATGATGACCGATATGTTCCTGTCGGCAAAGCGACCATTCTATCAGAGTTCGCAAATTCTCAATCTTCCCCTCATCAACCAGGATGAGTATCATCGTTTTGCCAACAGATGGATGGGAACCCGGAATCTGACCATGGATCATGATACCTTTGCCTATCTATATAATAAGGTGGATGGTCAAACCTGGTATATTCAGGATATTCTGAACCGACTCTATCAGAACGGAAAGGAAATTACGACAGCGGAAATTGATGATGTAACCCTGGAATTAGTGAACGAGCAGGAAGTGGCATTCGTGAATTACTACGATTCCCTTACAGACAATCAGGCTGCCCTTCTATCTGCCATTGCCCAGGATAAGGCTGTCACCTCCATTCTTTCACAGGATTTCATCAGCCGCCACAACTTGCCTGCTGCCAGCAGCGTGAGTCTTGCTCTCAAGACGCTGATCAATAGAGAATTCATCTACAAGTACAATGGCAGCTATATCATCTACGACCGCTTCTTCGGGATGTGGTTGAGGAAGAACTGCGTTGGAAATTAATCATTGCAAAAAAAATCCGAAACAGATAGCTGCCATTACTTCTGTTTCGGATTATCTTTTCGTATTCTTTTTCTTTCTTTTCCTTTCTTATTCTTCCTTAAAACATCGCCCAAGCATATACTAAACTTTATCAGGAATCTCTTCCCCCATCAACGCCAAATGATATGAAATCGCTTACTTACGGATTTCTTCCAAAACCCGTTCTATTTTGCGTATCCAGTGCTCATCGATTTCCACTTTTTCGGCATAAGACTTGAAGTTCATCACCACGTCTTCCACTTCTTCTATGATATTAGAAGCATTTCTGATATCCTGTTTTTGTGCAAAAAGCATCAAATCCTGCTTCGTTATATTCTTTCGCTTGCCAAGAACCGTAAGTTCATGGTTACGATAGAAATGTGAATCAGGATTACCTGCACAACATTATCTTTCATGTCTTACCCTTTCCTTCTTTTCATTCATTTTCTTCACTTGGCTAGGCAGAATTGGCAGCGGCGGCAAGAGTTTTTCAGCTTCCTGCAGGAATCCAATGCTCCTCAACAGAGAAAGAATAGTGCCAAAGCCTATGTTCTTAGCTTCGCCTTTTTCAAACTGGCTAATGGTGAAAATGCTCACACCAGCCTTTACAGCCACCTCTTTCTGAGTGAGATTGCTGAACAGACGATATTGCTTGAATCGTCCTCCTAATTCTGATATAATCTCAGAATTAGACTTTGCCTCTATACCATATTCCGTAATTATGCTGCAAATATAGTAATTTCTATATTTATCTCAAAACATCAGGTTAAATGTTTAAACTTTTTTAGTTGTTGCAACCGTAACACCATTGTCGCAGCTTCGTCAATGCCTTTCAACCTCATCGCAATCGCTATGTAATAATACCGCCGTACCTTTGCAACCGTAATCAAACGATATAGGTTATGAATGCTAAAAGGGGAATTATTGTATTAGGATTGCTCTCAGCGGCTAGCATGCCAACGTGGGCGCAACAGATTAAGGGTGTGGTTATCGACCAGAAATCGAAAGAGACACTCATCGGTGCAGTCGTCACTGTGGATGGAACCAACGTGAAGGCTATCACCAACATCGACGGCAACTTCCAGATCGATGGATTGAATAAAGACAAGAAATATACACTATATATTAATTATATAGGATATAAGACTCAAAAAATTGACGGGGTTCAGGCGAAGGACGCAGACCAGGTAATCGCGCTGCAACCTGATGAACAGCAGCTGAAAGAGGTGACCGTTACCGCAGTGGAAAGGCGTAATACGGATGCGGCAATGATACAGGTGGCCAAAAACAGTCCCGTCATCGTGAGCAATGTTTCGGCACAGGAAATATCCAGAACTCAAGATACGAATGCGGGTGAGGTGATACGCCGAGTGCCAGGCGTGAGCCTCATCGACGATAAATTCGTGATGGTTCGTGGCTTGTCGCAGCGTTATAACAATGTATGGGTGAACGGAGGAGCAGTGCCTAGCTCTGAGGCTGATTCCAGGGCATTCTCCTTCGATATCATCCCAAGTTCGCAGATTGACAACCTTACCATCGTGAAGTCGCCAACGGCTGAATATCCCGCAGATTACTCAGGCGGTTTCATCATCGTCAACACCAAGGAGATTCCGGCAGAAAACAGTTTCAACATCGCCGTAGGCGGAAACTGGAATACATCTTCTGCCTTCAAAGACTTTTCTTACTCAAAAGGTTCCGGAACCGATTTCCTAGGGTTCGACAATGGACTGAGAAACCTGAATGGGGGCATCCATGCTGACTTGAATCCACAGCTCGATGCCAACGGAAAACCGGTGGGCGATTATGCTACTTCGCTCCTGGGCAACGGATTCAACAATGATTGGCTCATCAAGAACAAGAAGCCTTTGGGCGACTTGAAACTGGCAGCTAGCCTGAACCAGCGCTGGATGCTGGGCGGAAGAACACTCGGCATGCTCGCCGCCCTGAACTATACCAACGAATACCGCACCTACGAGAACATGGAGAACAACCTCTATGGCATCTATGATGCGGCTAACGACAAGCCGAACTATCTTCGTCACTCTGTTGACGACCAGTATAATAATAATGTGAGACTCGGAGCGATGCTCAACTTCACCTTCCTTTCCAAGGACGGCAATCACAAGTATCAGCTCAAGAACATCTTCAACCAGTTGGCTACCAGCCGATATACCTGGCGTGATGGCGTGAGCGCCCAGTCGAACCTGGAGCGAAGCGCAGAGTATTACTACCGCAGTCGAACTACATATAACGGTCAGCTTACCGGCAAGCACACCTTCACTAGCGATGCCCTTGACTGGAGCATCGGGTATGCGTATGCCAACCGTCATTTGCCTGACCGTCGTAGATACCTCATCGACGATGCTCTTGAATCGGGCGTTTATGCCCTGAGTACCGGCAACGACATATCCCGCGAGTGGACTCAACTCGACGAACACATTCTCTCTCTTGGGGTAAATGACAAGCACCACTTCAAGTTTGGCAACTTTGAGCCAAACTTACAGGTGGGTGCCTATGGGGAGTATCGCAGCCGAGAATACCAGACCCGCAACTTCATCTACAACTGGAATGTTTCAGCTAACAACATGCCATCCGACTTCCGCCACAGCGACATCCCAACCCTGCTCTCCAGCGAGGCAAACATGGGTTACGACAAGCTGTATCTTCTGGAGGAAAAGCAGATGCGCAATAACTACCGCGGACACAACACCTTAGGCGCCGGATACCTGGCGATGTCTCTCCCCTTTGGCAAACTCGGCATCCACGCCGGTGTCCGCTTCGAGCATAATGATATGGAACTCATCTCCAATTCCCGTGACTACGAGAAGAGTGAATCGAGCCGTCATTACAAGACCGATGATGTTTTTTCATCTCTCAATACAACATATAAGATCAGCGACCAGCACCAGGTGCGACTGTCGTATGGCCGCAGTATTAACCGCCCAGAATTCCGTGAAGTATCGTCGTCGGTGTATTACGACTTCGACCTTGCCAGCAATGTCCAGGGAAACACTGAGTTGAAGAACTGTTATGTCGATAACCTCGACCTGCGATATGAGTGGTATCCATCCCGTGGAGAGCTCATTTCTCTGGCAGTCTTCTACAAGCACTTCGATTCTCCTATCGAGTGGACCTATACGGTGGCTGGTGGCACTGACTTGATTTACTCTTACAAGAATGCAAAGAGTGCCAACAACTATGGTGTGGAGCTGGATATCAGAAAGAATCTCGGATTCATAGGATTGAAGGATTTCAGCTGGTCGTTTAACGGTGCCTTGATTAAGAGCAAGGTGCAGTTTGAGAAGGGTTCGAAAGAGGAAGACAGACCGATGCAGGGTCAGTCGCCATACCTTATCAACACCGGCATCTTCTATAAGAATGAGCCATTAAAGATGGATATCGCCCTGCTCTACAACCGCATAGGCAAGCGAATCATCGGTGTGGGCAGAAGCGAGGGGAGCACAGGCGATGACTCCAATTCCCGAGTGCCTCACAGCTACGAGATGCCCCGCAACACCATCGATTTCTCGCTGACTAAGAAATTCGGCGAGCATCTGGAACTGAAGCTCAACGTAAGAGATCTTCTTGCTGAAAAGATATATTACAAGCAGTTTGCTGATGTAACGTATAGCGACGGAAGCAAGAAGGAAGTAGAAGAAATAGCAAGATGCTACAAGCCGGGTAGAAACATCGGTTTGCAGGCAATCTATAAATTTTAGAGACTATCCGTAGAATTTCAAGAAAGATAATAATAGATGTTTGTTTAATAAAACAGGAAACAATGATGAACAAGATGTATTTTTTAGGATGCATGGGCATCCTCGCAGCATCTGCCATGTTGAGCAGCTGCAGCAGTGACAATGACGATCCAACTCCTTCTCCAAATCCTGGATCAGAAGTAGTTTACAAGTGGACAACCAATGGCGGCTTGAAGGCTTGCGACCACATCCTCTTCGGAACAGATGACAAGGAAAACGCCAACGGAACACAGATTGGCAACGGCGACCAGGAATTCGTCTTCACAGGCAAGCAGACTTTGAAGAAAGGCACTTATCTCCTCAAGGGATGGGTATATATTGCAGATGGTGCTGAGCTTACCATCGAACCGGGAACGATCATCAAGGGCGACAAGCAGACCAAGGCGGCACTCATCGCAGAGCGTGGCGGCAAGCTCATCGCCAAGGGTACAGCCACAGAGCCTATCGTCTTTACATCTGAAGAGGTTGCCGGCAGCAGAAAGCCTGGCGACTGGGGTGGCATCATTCTCTGCGGCAAGGCTAAGAACAACCAGACAGAACAGCAGATAGAGGGTGGTCCTCGTACCAAGCATGGTGGTGCAGATGATGCTGACAACTCAGGAGCCTTGAGTTATGTACGCATCGAGTTTGCCGGTTATCCATTCCAGAAGGATAAGGAGATTAATGGTTTGACTCTCGGTTCCGTAGGTTCAGGCACAGAGATTGACCACGTTCAGGTATCTTATTCCAATGATGATTCCTTCGAGTGGTTTGGCGGTACAGTAAACTGCAAGTATCTCGTAGCCTACAAGGGCTGGGATGATGATTTCGATACAGATAACGGTTTCTCAGGAAAGGTGCAGTATGGTCTTTCTCTGCGCGACAGCAAGATAGCCGACACCTCTCAGAGCAACGGTTTCGAGAGCGACAACTGCGCCGATGGTGCTACCGTGGATCCTCGTACCAAGGCAACCTTCTCTAACATCACCTTTGTAGGTCCTAAGGTATTGGATGATAAGTTCCAGAACACCACAGATTATATCAATGCCGGTGCCTACAATCCGAACAATGGTTCAGCCCTTGGCAAGTTCCAGTCAGCCATGCAGATTCGCCGTTCTTCTAACCTCAACTGCATCAACTCTGTAGCCTTAGGCTGGCCTATCGGTTTGATTGTTGATGGTGAGAAGGGTGAAACCGTAAAGGATGCCAAGGATGGCAAGTTCAAGCTTCAGAATGTATATTTCGCTGGTATGGATGCCGTTGGCACTGATGCCAACAAGCAGTATGAGGATTACCTCTACGATGCTGCCCAGAAGAAGGACATCGACAAGAATCAGAAGTCATACAGCAACACCTTCTTCTTTGCAGAGCAGAGCAACAAGTATTTTGATTCATGGACCTCATTGGTTGGTGCAGATGGCTATACTCCTATCGCAGGAAGCCCATTGCTCGGTGCCGCAAGTTTCGCCGGCTGGACAGGTTTCGACACCGTAACCTACATCGGAGCCTTCGATGGCAGCACCAACTGGATGAGCGGTTGGACCAACTTTGATCCTCAGAATGCAAAGTACTAGAAAAGATTAGTACCGGAAAAGAATTAGAATAGCTAATTTCTATTTTGACTATAAGGGTTTCTTTTATTGGGGCATGGCGCAGTGATTTGCGCCATGCTTTTTTTGTTGTTAGATTATGGAGGAAAATGAGGTTATTGCATTTTTTGCAACAACCACAAAACGCAACTGGTGCATATTTTGCAACAGTTTAAAAGCTGAGAATCCGCTCTCGCTGACGAAGATCAACTTACACCAGCGCTTTACTGCTGTTCCATTCTTCTTTTTGCCAGTCAATACCCATACGCTGTGTTTCACGGCGCATGGGCATCAACATGTCACCGGATGGCATTACGCCGATTCTTGATTGACTTGAAATAACCATGGCTCAATCTGGCATTAAACTCTTGCAAGAGCATCGCACTGCAACTGCTCTCTCCCGGTGGCAAATAATGAATTTAGGAGCGACGTATCCCTATGGATTTCGTTGCTGCCTATACTCTAGTATGCTGCCTATCGGCGCGCCTGAGGGGCGTAATATCTTTATAAACTCTGAAAGCCTTTCCATTTTTCAGGAATGTGCAAGTCAAAATTTGCTTTTTCAAGATGTACAACATCCGGCAACAAACATTGCTTGAAGCGTGTCTCATACTGCTTCATGTGAAGAGGTTTACCTGCTCCCATTGCAGCCAAGTTGCTTGAATATTGATGTGGTGGAAAATAGATGAAGACTTTGTGCTTCGCTTCTGTCGCTAATTCGATTGCAGGTATCATATCACTGTCAGCAGATACGACAATCTGCAAATCACAATTATCTTGGTAGGCATCGGCGACTATTTGCGTTGCAATTCTCACATCAGTTTCTTTCTCCTCATGGGTATGAATAACATTGCCACATCTGAAACACGTGATTTCCTTCTTCAAGTATTTGCCCAAAATCAATTTGAACTTAGGATTTTCCTTGTTGGCTTGAAAGAAAGCATTCTGTCTTAAACTTTGTTCCAAGTCATCGGGCTTGGCAGAGAAATATTTGACCGCAACCAGTTCTTGGTTCGGACGCATAAATGACTCAAACAACTTTACGATGTCAAGCCAATAATATTTCTTCCATTTCGCATTATGTTTCAAGCCAAAATAGAAATTGAATCCATCTATGTAAACAATTACACGCTGCATCTGTTGTTCCATACGTTAACATATAAAAAATAAGCCACCCCTAAAAGGAGTGGCGAGCCTTAGTTTTTTCCACCTAAGGGTGATATTATGGTGCAAAGATATGCTTTTATTTTCATATCTCCAAATATTTGGCTGACTTTTTTCGAAAAATGCGATATTTTCTACACATATTATGATTTTGGCACAGCATCATCGCCTAAATCTACTCCAATTCATGATGTCCAAGAATACACCCCATAGCTGCTTCAGAGAATAATGCCAGGAAAGGTGTCTCTACCCTTGTATCGTAAAACACGATGTATGGTAGTGACTGGCAAAATGAAGGATTGAACTACCACCTTATCTATCAGCAAGGGCAGCTAAAAACTTAAAAACAGAACAAAAACAAAAATAAAAAGTTTGGTATCTTAAAATATTAGTCGTAAATTTGCAGAAAAGAACATTTAAACTTTCAAAATATGGTAATACCAGTAGACGAAGAATCCCATCAGAATTGTGGGAAGCTATGTTGATTTGGGCAAAGAAAGAGAACAAACTTTCTTTAATCGAAAGGAGACAGATTTCAAATTATATTAAAAAGTTCGAGAACAATAGACTATTCAAAACTATAAAGACGACAGAAAAGGCAATTGCTTTGAAGAAAAAAGCAGAATTACTAGGATTTTCTATTTGAAGATTCTGACAGTTACTTTTTTATCATAGGCTTTATAGGATATTTATTTCCGCACATCAGCTGAAACACGCATGCATAACAGCTGGGCGACATGTGCACAACAGTTGATGTGCAACCGCACAACAGCTGATGTGCGGTCTTAGGAGCTATATCTTCTAAAAACAGATTGTAACTCTTCTGACAACTTCAATTAGCTTTTTTGAAGACTACACTAAGATGTTTCGAACTGTGCACTTTGTTAATCAATGAAAGCAAAACTATCTATATTGACATTGATTATATTCAGTAACAAGACTATAGTTAGCTAGCCTCTTTGTACAAGAGGCTAGCTAACTTTATCATTCCTCTTCAATCATCCAATCCTCAATATTGCCCTGGGCAGAATCAAAGTTGATACCTACTTTTACTATAGGTTTGCCACAAAGCGCAAAGCGCTGGGCATAGTTCTTGAGGTTGATTTGCTGCAAAGCCGTCTGGGCATCCCTGTTCAGCTTCAGCTCTATGATATAGAGACGGATGTCGGTCAACAGCACAATATCTACCCTCCCATTAGGAGTGTGCACTTCTACATCTACCACATAGCCAGTCAAAAGCGAGAAGATGATAAACAGCATCTGCTGGTAATGACCTTCATGGTTGGTGACATTGCAATATGGCACAGTTCCCAGAAAGGTCTGGAGCAGCTGTAATGCTCCGTCCATATCATCCTGACGGATAAGCACAGACATCTGAGCGATGGTGACATCTCCATTCTGGGCAAACATTCCTTCCAGATAGTTAGGAAGAAGACTCTCGAACAATCCTACTTTGATTTCCTTGTTCGGCAAATCAAGAGTATAGAGCTTGCTGGTCTTGTCATAATCTTTGATGGTAAGATAGCCACTTTGGTATAGCAAAGGGGTTATGGCCGTCATGTTCTCTGTCGGGGCATCAAAGGCTGATGATTTGGCATACATCTTTCCAAGAGTTGCCGGCAAGACATGAAACTTCCGCATCATGTTAATCAGGTAGGTTGGAGTGCCGGAAGCGAACCAGTATGAACCGAAATCCTGATTGGCAAAGCAGTTGAGCAGACTGAACGGATTGAATATATCTGACGATTGGGCAGAGAAATGATAACCATCATAGTTCATTTTCAGTTCTTCGATGGCAGTTTCTCTTGTGGAGCCTAGCGATTTTGCCAATTCATCAATGTCGTCCGACATCTGGGTGAGCAGCTCCTCCTTGGTGATTCCACATATTCCCGAATATTCCCTGTTCATCGAAATATTGGTGATATTATTCAGTTCGCTGAAGATGCTGACTTGCGAAAACCTGGTGATACCGGTGAGGAAGACAAAGCGGAGATATGGGTCGCAATCCTTCAATGGACTATAGAAATTATGCATGATATTGCGAAGATTCTTGAGATTGTCATCCTCGTGTGCTACATCAAGAAGAGGAGCATCGTATTCATCGATGAGCACGACCACCTTCTTTCCCGTCCGTCTGTACACATTCATAATCAGGTTTGTCAATCTCACATTCGGATCAACAGCATCATTTTCTATACCAAACTTCTTTTCATTCAAGCCGATGATATAGAGCAGGTATCTTTCCAGTTGCTCCTTCTCCATGTGTTTGCCCATAGCCATACTGAAATGGAGCACAGGATATTCTGTCCAATCCTGCTCCAGCTTTTCAATGGCAAGTCCCTTAAAGAGTTCTTTCTTTCCTTCGAAATAACTCTGTAAAGTAGATACAAGCAAAGACTTTCCGAAACGGCGGGGGCGTCCCAGAAATATATAGTTGCTGTCAGAATGTGTCATGCGGTAAACATATTCTGTCTTGTCGATATAGAGCCGGTCTTCCTTGCGAATCTTATCGAAGGTTTGTATTCCTATAGGATATCTTTTTCTTGCCATAATTCTACGCTTGATGATATTACAACAGCTTATCTTGCATAAAGCCACTGCAAAGATACGAAGTTTTTTTGGAAACTCTATTAAAAAAGAAGAAATATTGGGTTATCATTTTCAATAATAACTCTCGGGAAGATATTTATCTCATTTTTTCCAAAACAAAAAAGAACTTGAAGAAGATATTTCATATTTTGACTATAAGGTTTTCTTTTATTGGGACATGGCGCAGTGATTTGCGCCATGCTTTTTTGTTGGGTTATGGAAGAGAATGCGGTATACCCCATTCAATAGGGTTCAACATACCTAAAATGTACAAACGGCAGTCTGCTAACAAAGTTCCTCTGTCAAATAACGAGAGGCCAAAGCTTCTATGTCTATCTTGTCTGATTTTTGAATTTCTTCAATGACAGCGTCTGTGCAATCATCATTCATTACCACACCTACAGCTTCGCTTGGAGTAAGGTTACATTCTTTTGCTATATAACAAGCAATTTCACCTAATACATTTTCATAATTATACTTATTTCCCATATTCTCAATCTTTAATGAGTTCATTAATAGCCTTGTGTGTACAAAAGCAATATTGTATATAGCTAAGTCCAAATTGGGATATTCTGGAAACCAGAATACTCAAGTTACTTTCATCAAGATAAGCTTCCCCACATTGGCGTATATAGTTTTTTATTTCTTGATCAATGAAGGCATCTGCTACGGGTCCAATAACAATATCGTAGTCATGCTAGAATTCGCTTTCTTCCCTGTTCTGGAGAATGAACTTTGCCCATTCTGTTGTAAATCCTTCAAAGATTTTAATTTGAAGTCCTTTTTTCTCACCTATATTAGGATAAAACAGAAATGCATTGACTGTAATTTTTCCTCCATGAAGAAAAGTGCTGCGTTTGCCCATTTGCCAAGCTCTTTTCCAATTTGGAGTGAGATAGAATCCTTTGCCAAAATCGTTTTTCCCTTTGCATTTGGTGAGATTAGGAGTAAGAATCTCTGTATAACTTCCATGCAGCAATCTCATGACGCCATTACCCTCCTTTCCTTTTTCTTAGCTTTTGCAATATGGTTATTGCAGATACGAGTCAAATCCTCAATGATCTGTTCCCTTGGCTGAGTCTGCTCTATTTCCCAATTCTCCTCCAAAAATCTGATGCCTTGATTTTTTTGGAGGAAGTTGAAAGCTTTCTGCTTGGTAATTTTCTTGTCTTCTGCAAACCAGCAAGCTGCAACTGTGACAAAGATTGTTACCTTCATCATGGTCTCTGCTGACGGATACTGACTGTCTATATACACACTCAGTTTCTCGCCCATAGCTTCCAGGAGGACAGAAGCATCATCTATAGAGATATTGGTCTTGCCACTCTCAATTTTACTGATGCTGCTTTTGCCCAATCCCACATATTTTCCAAGAGCCTCTTGCGATAGCCCTTTTTCCAGACGAACTTTTTTCACTATGCCCCCCAGGATATTATCCGTATTATCGAATTTCTTTTTCATATCTGTTCTTTTTGGAGCAAAAATAGCCAAAGTTTCCCAAACGAGCAACTTTTTTAACTTAAAGTTGTATAAAAAAGACTTGAAGAAGATATTTCATATTTTGCCTACATGCTTCAAAAAGATGCATATCTATCTTCAGACGTTGATGTCCTGAAACAGGATATAAATCGCATTGCACAATATGCCATGTATGCATATTGCATTTTCGCATTGTTTTCGCTGGCATTTTCTGTTTGCGGACAAGCGGGCTTATCCTTCAGAACAAGTCCCATCCTGATTCCAATAAGTCTCATCCTGGTTACCATCAAGCTACTGGTCTTGCAGCTCGCCCCTATAGCTTTATGGGGAATATTCCGCTACACGCTACCGGCAGGCGTAAAATTGGTACGACGCTGCAGCGAGTTGATGGTACTTTACTATGTGCTCTCATTCATCCTGGGCCAATGCTTCAATCTCCTCCCTGCGGCAGTGTTTTATCTGGCAGGCAACACCCGGCAGGCTGCCTTCACCTGCGTGAACATCATCAGTATGATAACAACGACATCGGCTTATATATACGCATACTATAGGATGTTTCGGGCGATAAAAACGATAGGATGTTTCGGGCAATAAAACTAAATAAATACAAATTCTCGGATATACAGATTATAGAAAGGTTATCAGTTCTACAGAAAGTGTTATCAGTTCTACAGAAAGAAATTTGCAATGCACTGCAAATTTCACCCAGAAACATAAGAAATTTGCAATACGCTGCAAATTTCCCGAAAAAGTTTCGTATATTTGCAGCGCATTTCATTTTTAGCAATCAAGATAGAATGCAAAAGGAATAGCAAAGTGAATAAATAGAACATAAAGAGAATATGATAGAGCGTAAAGAATACATGAATCTCCTGGAGAAATGGAGAGACAAGAAGGCCATCAAGGTAGTAACAGGCATACGACGCTGTGGCAAGTCATCGCTGCTGAGGATGTTTAGGGAGAAACTTCTCTCGGACGGAGTATCCGAAGAACAAGTACAGAACCTCAACTTCGAGGATCTCGACAACGAACCGTTCCTCGACTATAAATTTTTGTACGCGCACGTAAAGCAGAACCTGTTCCCAGACAAGATGAACTATCTCTTCTTTGACGAGATACAGATGGTGGAAAATTTCCAGAAAGTGATAGACAGCCTGTTCCTGCTAGATAACGTAGACATTTACGTTACTGGCAGCAATGCCTACCTGCTCTCTGGCGAAATAGCCACCCTGCTCACCGGAAGATACATCGAAATCAAGCTCTTCCCTTTCTCCTTCCAAGAATTCATGCAGACGCAGCCTGCCCATACTTCCCGAGAGCTTGCCTATCGCCAATACATCGAACTGGGTTCCTTCCCATACATTCCCCAAATCAGCCAAGACCGAGAGATGGTGCGTGAATACCTGTCAGGTCTCTACAACACCATCGTACTGAAAGATGTGGTGAGCCGCAAAAAGATAACCGATGTGATGATGTTGCAAAGTGTGGTAAGATTCCTTGCTGACAATATAGGCAACATATCCGTAATCAAGCGCATCAGCGATACCATGACCTCGCTGGGCAGAAAGACTACATCTCATACGATAGAAAACTACGTCTCTGCCCTCACCGACAGCTATATCTTCTACCCAGTGCAGAGATATGATGCCAAGGGTAAGCAGCTATTGAAGACTGGACAGAAACTTTATCTTGCCGACGTAGGTCTGCGCCAAGTCATCAATGGCACCAAAGGTGGCGACTTGGGGCACGTACTGGAGAACATCGTGTATCTGGAACTAGCACGACGAGGCGGAGAAATCTATGTAGGCAAAGCCGGTGATGCAGAAATAGACTTCGTGGTAATCATTGGTGAACACAAGGCATACTATCAGGTATCGCTCAGCGTAAGGGATGAGACCACGATGCAGAGAGAATTGGCACCCCTGAAGTCCATCTCCGACAATTTTCCAAAATATCTGCTCACCCTGGACAACGACCCCGTCCAGTTTCATGATGGAATCAAGCAAGAATATGTGCTCGACTGGCTTATGGAATGCTATGATTCGCCTAAAAAATAAGACTCACACAGAAAAACAATGATGGAAAAGAATCAGATTTTTGAAAATATTATGAGCCGTACATCGGTGAGAAGTTATACAGACATGCCACCACTCGCCATCGTGGTTTGCGGATGCCTTGACAAGACGCTGGAAGGCACAGAGCAGGAGTTCTGGATTCAAGACTGTTCGGCAGTCACGGAGAACATCCTGCTGATGGCTCACGGCCTGGGACTTGGCGGAGTATGGACAGCCCTCTATCCCCTAAAAGAACGATACGAGGGAATGCAGCAACTACTGCATCTGCCCAAGACGATGATTCCGCTCAACACCCTCATCATCGGATATCCGAAGAATCTGGCGGAAGCAAAGGATAAGTGGAAAGAGGAGAATGTATCCTATAATAAATGGATGGAGAAAAATTCATAATAAAGAAAAAGTATGAGTATCAAGGAGAATTATCAACAATATGTAAGCCGATACGCTTCTGAGGTGGCTGCCTTGAAGCGTAAGAATACGGGATTTATAACGGGAGAGTTGCTGGCTTTTGGCGGCATCCTCGCCTTCCTGATCTGCTATTTCGCATTGGATGGAGATACGCAGAACTATCTGATGGGGGCGACATTGTGCCTGATTGCCTATCTGGGAATCAGACGACTTGACGATAAGAACAAGGAGAAGATAGAACATCTTTCGGCATTGCTCAAGGTTTATCAGGACGAAATCAAGGCTTGGGAGGGCGATTTCTCGCCTTTCGAAACGGGCGATTGCTATCAGAATCCGCAGCATCCTTATTCCTTCGACCTCGATGTCTTCGGCAAGAGTTCGCTGTTCAACCGCATCTGCCGAACCATCACATCGGGCGGTTCGGAGGCACTCGCCAGGAATCTTACCCGGGAAACGCCTTTGAATATGGAAGATATCAAAAGAAGAAGGGATTTGCAGAAGGAATTGGCGGGAGAAGGCGAAAACTGGCGAATGGAATTCCTGGCACTTGGCGAAAAGAACAGAAGCCAAACTGCGGATGGCAAAATGGTGAATGGCAAGATGAAGAAGATTGATTCTGCTGCGGTGGTGGATGCGATGCAGAAGGTTTCGAAGATGGAGGTGCCGGCATGGTTTGGATCTCCGATTTCGCTCGTTATCGGATGGATGATGATTATCGGAGTCATCGGTTCCGTGATTTTATCGATATGCGATATGGTTTCGGTGGATTTCACCCTGTGGTGGGTGTTGGTTCAATACATGGTGGTATTCTTTGTCTGCAAGCAGACACTTGACAAGATAGACAGCAATGGCGGCAAGCTTCGCCATCAGCTCATCGCCTATGCCCAGATACTTCAGCTTATCAACAGGCGCAATTTCCATAGCGAATTAGGCAAGGAGATGCAGGATTCCCTGGCAGATGCCCTGCCTTCCTTTGCCCAACTGGAAAAGATATTGAAGGGGTATGACAGAAGAGGCAACTTCCTGGGTCTTTTCTTCACCGATGCCTTCATGCTAAGCGATTTCTTCCTGGTTCGCAGTTTCCTGAAATGGAAGAATACCTATATGGTGAAGATGGAGGAATGGATGCATATCATCAGCGAGATGGATGCAATGGTTTCGATGGCGGATTTCAGATATAATCATCCGGAGGCGGAAGAGGCGGAATTTGTTTCGGGAAGTCCGGAAGCAGATACCGAAAGCGATGTTTCTGAAAATGCAGGAATCGGAAGTCCGGAAATCGTGTTCGAGGGTAAGAATCTCTATCATCCTTTCCTGGGTGCCAAGGCGGTGAAGAATGATTTCACCATCAAGGACGACAACTATTATATCATCACCGGAGCCAACATGGCGGGAAAGAGTACCTTCCTGCGTTCGCTGGGCGTGAACTATATCCTGGCAATAGCGGGTATGCCGGTATTTGCGGATCAGCTGAAGATTTCCCGTTTCAGATTGTTCTCGAGTATGAGAACCACCGATGATTTGACGCACGGCATCTCTTACTTTAATGCTGAGCTGATAAGACTGGAGGAGCTGCTGAAGTTCTGTAAGGAAAGTGCAGAGGGAATGTTCTGTAAGGAAAGTGCAGAGGGCAATAAGGAGCCACTCCGAACGCTGATTATTCTGGATGAGATTCTGAAGGGAACGAATTCGTTGGATAAGCTGAATGGTTCGAGAAAATTCCTAGAAGCCATCGCCAAGCAGCCGGTGAGCGGTATCATCGCTACCCACGATTTGGAACTCTCCAAGATGGAGAATGATGCATCAGGGAAATTCCACAACTATTGTTTCGAGATAGATTTGGGCACGGATGTTACCTATACTTATAAGATACAGAAGGGCGTAGCAAGAAACCAGAATGCCACCTTCTTACTGAATAAGATTCTGGAGAAATATTAGAATAAAAAGAGAAGAGGGTGTGTCATAAAGCCTGCCCTCTGCTGTTTTTAGGCACGGATTACACGGATTACACGGATTTTTCATGAGGCTATAATCGTATTATTTACATTAGCGGCATAAATCCGTGTAATCCGTGCCTTATCTATACCCTAGGCAAGATACTTATGACACACCCTCTTTCCTTTTAAATAATACATGATAGCTCTACACTATCCAGTTATAACTCAACGCTATCCAGGCGGAATTTCAGCAAGCCGGCTGGCACCTTTACCATTACCTCATCACCTGCCTTTTTACCCAGAAGGGCCTTGGCGATAGGCGACTTGATAGAGATTTTTCCACTATGCAAATCAGCCTCGTGAGGATTCACGATAACATAACTCATGCTGCACTTGTTGGCGAGATTGGTAATCTTAATCTTGCTCAACAAGCCAACGGTATCGCTCTTCAATCGAGACTTGTCGATGACACGGGCATTCTCCAAGACCTTCTGCTTGAAGCTGATGCGGCTCAACAGTTTGCCCTGCTCACGCTTGGCAGCATGATACTCGAAATTCTCGCTGAGGTCACCCTTGTCGCGAGCCTCAGCAATTGCATCTCGAACGGCTGGCAACTCTACGTTTACCATGTGTTGAAGTTCGGCCACGAGCTCATCGTAGCCTTCTTGAGACATATATTCCATTTTTCCTTATTTTCTAGTTTCTTATTGTTCTTAATGAATGATGATTTTTAATTTCGGGGTGCAAAGTTACTAGTAAATCACGAAATCACCAAACTTTTTTAGTGAAAAAGTGATGAAACTAAAGATTAGAAAAAAAACAGAAGCATCCTAAATCATTATTTTTGGGTATTGCAGAATTCCATAAATCTTCTTACCTTTGCACTCCAATTATAGAATTACAAAAATGAGAGATAAAAAGAAGAAACATTTTACTTGGAAGAAATACCATCGTTGGTTCGGACTTGTACTGTCAGTATTCATGTTGGTATTCTGCGTATCAGGCATTATTCTGAATCATCGCCAGCTTTTCGCCGGTTGTGAGGTAAGCAGAAGTCTAATGCCATCGGCTTATCATATCAAGAATTTCAACAACGGCATCATCAAAGGTTCTATCAAGATCAATCACCGCATCAGCAAAACTCCAAGTGATTCCGTTTTGGCGTATGGTTATGGTGGCGTATGGCTTACCGATGCAGAGATGAAAACCTGGAAAGACTTTAATAAGGGATTACCCAAGAACGTGGATGGCAGGAATATCCGCAACATGGTACAGACGAAAAACGGAGAAATCTGGTGTGCAGCCATGATGGATGTATATCGCTTTGATGGAAAGGAATGGAAGATGTTTCCGCTCGCAGATAATGAAGAGCGTATCGCTGACATTACATTGACCAAAGACAGCACAAGCATCATCGCCATAACCCGTTCTGCCGTTTATGAAATATCTGGTAAGAAGACGGATGCAACCAACGAAAAGAGGGATGCGATCAGCAAAAAGACGAATGTTACACGCAAAATCATCGGTCAACCGGAAGGTTTTGTTCCGGAAGTTACCCTTTTCAAGACCGTTTGGAACCTGCATAGCGGTGCTTTCTTCGGATTAGCCGGAAGATTGGTGGTGGATGCCATCGCCATCGTACTTATCATCCTTTCGATAACGGGCATCATCCTTTTCATTCTTCCTTACCGTATCCGCCGACAGAAGAGATTACAGGCAAGAGAAAAGATGCAGAAGCTTGGCAAACAGATGGTTTTCCATGCCAAATGGCATAATAAATTAGGATACACGACTATCATCCTTACGCTTTGGCTGTCAATAACAGGTATGTGTCTCCGTCCACCATTGATGATACCTCTGGCGATGAACAAAACCACAGAAAAGGTGAAGGATGGAAATGTCTGGCACGATAAACTTCGCGCTATCCGATGGGATGCAGCAGAGGGCAACTGGCTTGTTTCTACCTCAGAAGGATTCCTGAGAGTGGATGAGCATTTCCAGCATAAACCTATCTTATTAAATAAGGAGAAGGCACCAAAGGTAAGTCCGATGGGAGTAAATGTTTTCGAGAGTGACGGCAAGGGTGGCTGGCTGATAGGATCATTCAGCGGCATGTTCCGTTGGAATCCGGAAAAGAATCTGATAGTAGATTATTTTACGGGGAAAGCAAACCAAGGAAAATCGATGATTCCGATTTCCAGTTCTTTGGTCAGCGGTTATTCCAAGGACTTCTTTGGAGGAAAAGAAGTGATTTTCGATTATAGCAAAGGGGCGAGCTTAGGTGAAACAACATCTACCCCAGAGTTGCTTTCTGCCACCCCCATGTCGCTTTGGAATGTGGCATTAGAACTCCATGTGGGTAGATGCTATTCTCCATTCTTAGGGCCTCTTTCCGACCTTTTCGTCTTCATCTCCGGCTTGCTGATTACGCTGGTTTTGCTTTCCGGCTATATCTTATTAAAAAGGAGGAAGAAGAAAGGGCAAAAGCATTTATAAATCTTTGATATATAAAGCTTTTGCCCTTACAAGGCGACATTCTTGCTTATGCGTAACCCAGGGCGCTGCCCTGGGCTAGGAGCTTCTGCCCTTTACCTTTCCTTTCGGCCGGTGACCGTTGGTTCAGGGCGTGTAGGGCTAACTTACAAAAGCTCAGGGTGTGTAGAGTTTTAATAATACCTTTTATTCTCCCCAAACTTCCTCAGAAATCTCTCTAACCAGATCTATCTTTGCCCATTGCTCAGCATCGGTCAGTTTATTGCCGATTTCACAAGAGGCAAAGCCGCATTGAGGACTGAGGCTTAAGCGATTGAGAGGGATATACTTGGCAGCTTCGTGGATTCTGGCGATGACCGTAGCCTTATCCTCCAACACAGGAGATTTAGAGGTTACCAAACCCAGAACCACCTTCTTGCCATCTGCCACATACTTCAAAGGCTCGAAACCGCCCGAACGCTCGTCATCATACTCCAGATAGAAGGTATCCACATCCTCATGAGCGAAAAGATAAGGAGCCACGGCATCGTAGGCACCTTTGGTGGCATAGCAGGAATGGTAATTGCCTCGGCATACGTGAGTATTGATAGTCAACCCCTCCGGCTTGCCTTCGATGGCAAGGTTGTTCACCTTCAGATATTGCAGGGCTTCCTGTTCAAGGGTGAAGCCGTAGCCCACCTTTGCTTTCCAGTAATCACTATCCACAATCATTCCCCAGGTGCAATCATCGAGCTGGATAGTACGGCAACCGGCTGCATAAATCTCCTGGAAGAAGGTGCGATAAGCCTGGGCTATGTCTTCAATCAGCTGGGTGGTGTTAGGATAGAACTTGCGGGTATTCTCGGCATTCTTGCCACGAAACAGTTCCGCAAGAAACTGTGCAGGAGCCGGAACCGTCTGCTTTGCCTCGAAGATAAACTCACCCTCGGCATCCAACTCCTCAAACTGCTTCACAAACAGGAAATCCTTGATAAAAGGATGATTCTCACCGGTAATCTTGCCGGTCAGCTGGATAGACCCCTTGGTTGTCTCCTCGCCATGAAACTGATAGCCATGCTCCAGTTCGATATGTTCCACACCATTGAATCCCCACATAAAGTCGAGATGCCAATAGCTGCGGCGGAACTCGCCATCGGTGATATAAGGCAGATGATGCGCCTTCTGCTGCTTGACGACCTCTGTTATCAGACGGTCTTCGATGCTGCGAAGGTCGGTGGCAGAAATCTTGCCATCAGCAAACTTGGCTCTTGCTTCCTTCAACTCTGCAGGGCGCAAATAGCTGCCCACTGCCTCAAAATGTATATTTCTTGCGTTGCTCATTATTTTATCTCCTATATTTTTTAATGATGAATGACTCTTTATTTGCCATTATGAACGATTCTTAATTTGCCATTATCGGATGATGAACGGCTCTTTGCTTCCGGAATTGCGAGTGCAAAGGTAAGAAGAAGAATTTTATCTGCCAAATATTCTCCGCAATTCAGAAAAATATACTATCTTTGCAGCGAATTAAGTAAATCAGCAGAATATTATTCTGCAAAAATGAATAAAATCAGTAATAAAGAAACAATGGCTACAGAAGAAATTCTCGATGAAATCGATATCAAGATACTCAAGTTGTTGCAGCAGAACTCACGACTCACCGTCAAGGAACTTGCCGCAAGAGTACACCTCTCCCCTTCTCCCACCTTCGAACGACAGAAGCGATTGGAGCGTGAGGGATACATCCAGCGATATGGAGCGATAGTAGATCATCACAAGATGGGACACAACGTGATTGTGCTCTGTAATATCCGATTGAAACAACACACCCATGATTTGATTCAGCAATTCATGGATACCGTGCAAACCATCGACCAGATTACGGAATGCTACAACACCACCGGTGATTACGATTTCCAGATCAAGGTGTATGCCCGCGACATGAAAGCCTATCAGGACTTCATGCTCAACACCCTGGGAAATATCGACTGCATCGGAAGTCTCCATAGCATCATCGTAATTGGCGAAATCAAGGATTCGCATTATATTCCCGTAGCAAAATAAGGAGAAACGTTATGACAGCAAAAAGGATTTTAATAATATGCCTGTTTATTTCCATGCTTTTCTGCCTTCCATCCAAGGCACAGAAACCAGGAGATATCGTCAGCGAACAAACCATCAGAAAACTGGGAGAGAAGCATTTCTTCTCCATTTCCCCTATTCCTGATGAAATTTTCTACCTGATGCAAGGGAAGACATACAAGAAGAACTGCACCGTAAAAAGAAGCGAACTGAGATACCTGCGATGCCTCCACGTGGATAAAGACGGCAGGAAGATAGTGGGCGAAATGGTGGTGAACAAGGCGATAGCGACAGATGTGCTCGATATTCTCAAAAAGCTCTACGAGGCTCAATATCCGATAGAGCGGATGAGACTCATCGACTATTGGGATGCAGACGACGAAAGGACGATGAGAGCCAACAACTCCTCCAGTTTCAACTTCCGTTTCATCTCGCATACCCATACCGTATCGAAGCATGGCAAAGGACTTGCCATCGACATCAACACTCTCTATAATCCCTACCACAAACGACTGAAAAACGGCAAGGATGTGGTGGAGCCTGCCACTGGCCGTCCCTATCTGGACCGCAGCAAGCATCATGTTTATATGATCAAGAAAGGCGACCTCTGCTACCGCCTCTTCAAGGCAAAGGGATTCAGATGGGGAGGTGATTGGAAACATAGCAAGGATTACCAGCACTTCGAGAAATAAGAATTCCCGATAAGATTTTGAGAAAAGACATTAAAGAAGATACTAAAAAGAAGACATAAAAAAGGCTATGCCCACGTTGTATCCCCTAAATAACAACTATTGGCATAGCCTTTAATTATCCTTCATTATCTTTTTTATTTTTATAATGAAATACAATTCAATCTTTTCTAACCTAATATAGAGAATTATTTAGTTATACCAAATTGAATTATAATCTCTACGTTCATCTTCCTCATTATAGAGGTTTTCGTACTCAAGGTTTTTTGCCTCAAAGGCTTCACGTGTTTGTTTCATAATAGTACCTCCTATCTTCTTATTTATAAACTCATAATAGTTTTCATTAGCAAAAATAGTAAAAAAACAAATAGGTCATGTCAATATTTCAGAAAACTTTTGTAATTTTGCACAGTGGGAGCAAAAAGTGCAAAACTCTCGCTCCATCATACCATATTTTACATCTTTAAAAAGAAGCGTCATGAAGATATTGCATGTCTTACGGATTCATAAAATCAAGTGGCGACATTGGGTACTTTTAGCATTGTTCCTCCTCGTCACCCTTACCAAGATGATTCCTCTTTGGGGATTCCTCTATACCACTCGCATCTATCCGGTTATCGGAAAGCTGCTCTCTCCCGTTTCCGGAATCTTTCCTTTTGCTGTAGGCGATATTTTCATCGCTCTCAGTATCGCATGGGTTATTCTCTATCCGATATACGAGATAGGATGGAGAAAGAAAAAGGGTGTTTTCGGAAGAGTGATAGAGTATCTGCTTTGGGTATACGTATGGTTTTACATGGCTTGGGGATTGAACTATTCTCAGCCGAACATCTATAATAGAATAGGTATGAAGCCCGTAGAAGTAAGCGAAGCCAAATTCAAGGCATTTGCCTACCAATATGCTGATACGCTCAACCGGTTAAGTGAAGAACGAAGAGTGAAGAGTGAAAAAATCAATAGTATTGTGGATAATGATTTGAAGAATCGGGTGAAAGATGCGATACTGACAGAATATAATAAAATAGGATATCAGGAAGGTATCAACCCACCTTTTAACCAGAACCCGCATGTGAAGACGATGGTATTCACACCCCTCAGTTCGATGTCGGGCGTTACCGGAAGCATGGGGCCTTTCTTCTGTGAGTTTACGATTAATGGAGATATTCTCCCCCACGATTATCCTGCCACCTATGCCCACGAGTTTGCTCACTTTCTGGGTGTAGCCAACGAGGGAGAGGCGAATTTCTACAGTTACATCGTGTGCACGGCATCGGCAGATAAGCTGATGAGGTTCAGCGGCTATTACCACATATTCTTCCACGTACTGAACAATGTATTCGATATTCTCGGCGAAAAGGAGGGAGAAAGATTCCTGAAACATATCCGTCCCGAGATTATCCAACTGGCAAAGAGCGACCGCCGCTACTGGCTCGGCAAGCGATGCAAGGCATTGGATGCCGCCCAGGATTTCATCTTCGAACTCTACCTCAGGAGCAACCATGTGGCAGAAGGCAGGAAGAGCTATTCGGGCGTTGTCGGCTTGATACTGGCTTGGGAAGAAAAAAAATAATACTTGAATGGTACGATTATATGACCATCCAAAACGGGAAAAGTAAAAAAGGGGATACTTTTTTCGATACCAGCTTAATTTTTGCATCATTTTCTTCTTTTAATAGAATATTGAAGAGAAAAAATGGGCAAAACCTGCCATTTCTTTTGCAAAAAGTATATATTTGCAATCGAATTGCAGATATCAAAAAGATATAGATATGAAGAAAGAAAAGAATTTTTCAGACACTGATTTTTCGGAAAAGATAGAACCATCGGATAAGAAGGCATTAGAAAGCTTATCGGATGATGAGATTCTGCAGGGCTTCAAGGATGCCGATGCCAGAATAGTGAGGGAGTATTACTACGGATACTGCCGGGTGGCTTATTGTATCTACGATAAGCGATATGACCTGCAGCACAAGCCGGGCATGGACTTCTTCTCGCTGGCCCACGAATATTATCTCTATCTTTGCGAACACGACTTCAAGCCTTTGGAAGACCGGAAGCCGAGCATGTCGCTCAAAACCTGGATGGTGAATGGTTTCCGCTTCCTGCTGCTGGATAAACTGAAGGAAGTGGTAAAGGAGCATCGCTTCGAGAGTTTCGAAGCAAGGCAGGAAAGCCGCAAGATGCAGTTTGACGTGACCGACAACCAGTTTGAGCACGATCTTTATCAGACGATAGAGGACATCGGCAATTTCTATTATGGCAGAGACAGCAAGAACAGCATCATTCTGAAGATGCTCTATATAGAGGGATTCAGGGGCAAGGACGTAGCCGCACAGTTGGGCATATCCCATTCTGCCGTTACCCAGCGTTGTCAGAAGATGATGCACGATGTAGTGATTCCTTATTTCAAGAGATACTTCGATGCATCGGAATACGGAAGCTATCTGTCGTTCGGCGACGAAGACGCATCAGTTTCCAGTGCTCCTAAGATGTCGATGCCGAGAATGATGTCCGAATGCAAGTGCTGCGAGGAAGCGACTGATAATAGCAATAACATATTTAATAATAAGAATAATATGGAAGATATGAAGAAGGGAAGAATCACTCCTAGCTGGATTGATTCATTGAAGGAGAACGAGATTTTTGTGTTTGGCAGCAATCTGGCTGGCATGCATGGTGGTGGTGCAGCCCGCATTGCCCGATTACACTTCGGTGCCGTCATGGGCAAGGGTGTAGGCTTGCAGGGCCAGAGTTATGCCATCCCTACAATGCAGGGCGGCGTGGAAACCATCCGTCCATATGTGGAGGAATTCATTATCTTTGCCCATCAGCATCCCGATCTTCATTTCCTGGTAACCCCAATAGGTTGCGGCATCGCCGGCTTCGAAGCCGAAGACATCGCCCCATTGTTCGAGAAGGCAAAGGAGATGAAGAACATCAGCCTGCCTGAGAGTTTCTGGGAGGTGATAGAGTAAAGTTATAGATAATTAGCAGTTTATGTTAGGAGCAATAATAGGAGATATTGCTGGCTCAAAATATGAGTTCAACAATACGTTTGATTATGATTTCGAGATGTTCGGCGAAGGATGCGACTTCACCGATGATACCATCTGTACGGTAGCGATAGCTGATGCGATACTGAACGGGCGAAACTATCAGGAAAGCCAGCTGGATTGGTGCCGCCGCTATCCTTCTCCAAAAGGAGCGTATGGCGGAAGATTTGCGGGGTGGATTCATTCTCTTGATCCGCAGCCATATAATAGTTTTGGCAATGGTTCGGCAATGCGAGTATCACCGGTAGCTTGGCTATTCGATGACCTGTCGCAGGTTTTGGAAGAGGCAGAGAAAACGGCTCTTCCTACCCATAACCATCCCGAAGGAATCAAGGGAGCCAAAGCCGTGGCTCATGCCATCTGGCATTTCCGCAAGAGCAGATTCTCAGAAGAATCTAAGGAGTGTAAAGATAAGAATTCTAAAGAATCTGATGATAAGGCAATGAAAGCCTTCAAGGATATCGCCCGCAGCTATTACGAAGATTTCGAAACACGAGATTATCCAAAAGGCAAGTTCGACGAAACCTGCATGGATGCTGTGCCATTATCTTTCTATCTCCTCTCGCAAGCCTCATCCTTCGAAGATGCCATTCGCCTAGCCATATCTCATGGCGGCGATAGCGATACCATCGGAGCCATCGTTGGCTCCATCGCCGAAGCCCGCTTCGATATTCCACAAGATATGAAAGAGAAGGCTATCTCTTTTCTTCCGGATGAGATGCAAGATGTATTGAAACAATTTGCAGGGAAATGCGAAATAAAGCCCAAATAATTTGGTGTTATCGAAGAAAAGTCTTAACTTTGCCCCATACATATTAAAAAAGTAAGATTATGCAAGAATATCAATTGGATTTCGTAACCTATTGCGTTGGCAACTTAGCCGACCGATTGAACATGAGTGCCAGTAAGGTATATAAGATGTTACGGTCAACAGATATCTTAAATGGCTATATGATACCCTGCTATGATGTACTCCATACTTTCGGCAAGGAGTATATCATGGACGATTTGATTAACTTGTTAAAGAAACGGGGAGCATTGAAATAAGTCAGATGAAATAATATAAGGAGGGACTTTCATGGAAGCAAACAAGACTATACTTCAAATGAAATATGCTCGCATAGTATCTATCTTTGCAGAGCAAACAGGCATTACATTGGAAGATGCCCTAGATTTCTTTTATACTTCTTCTATTTATCAGATGATGAATGAAGGCATTGCAGACATGCATTGCAGAAGCGATGGATATTTGGCAGAATTAATCAAAGAAGAGTGGAAAAAGAAAAACAAGACAGCATCGTTTAATATCTGCTCCGACAATTTCAGCAATCCAACAGAAAGAAACGCAAACGTTCTTAAGCCTAAAAATATTTAGCCTTAAGGCTAATTATATTTTCCCTTAAGGCTAAATATTTTTAGGCTTAAGGGAAAATAATCACCATCAACTTTTCACGGATATTCCTTTCCAACTCCAAGGCTTCGCAGGAATAGGCAGAGGATTCACATGTCACACAAAAAAATGTAACATGCAAAATAATGCCACAAAAATTTGGTGTTATCGAAGAAAAACCGTAATTTTGTGGCAATTAAAACAAGTAAATATGACGAATCATGATTTTTGGATGTCCATCAGTGACATAATCAATGAAGGATTTACATCTGAAGGTCTAGCAAAATTAGATGATTATGCAGAACAATTCAGTACTGGAAAGATCTTATATAAACGATTTTCACCGTCAGAACAGTATGGGTGCCGTGAAGGAGGTAGAATCCATGTTATTGCATCCTTACTCGCGGGAGCAGAAGTTGGCACAGATCAACTCTCTGCGCCAGAAGGCAGTTTCAAAAGAGAGCAGCAACTCGGAAAGATCCAAGAGAAGCGAATAGAAGATTGGGCGAAAGCTACTGGATTTTGGATAAGCAACACGGATGAAACCTATGAACAAACCTTAGGCGAAAAAATCGCTCAAGGCGGAGAAGCTGTGGTGTATGACAATGGCAATAAAGTATTAAAGGCTATCGGGTTAGATTATTTCATCCAGCCTATTTTGGCCTTAGATAGAATCACTTTGCACAATGCTTATTTCGAAGAAACAGAAATGAATGTATTGGGATTTGGCAGAAATACCAATAAAGATTTTATGGTGATAGTAGAACAACCTTTTATTCACGGCAAGATGATGGCAGATTCAGAGATTGCAACTTTCGTAGAACAAATGGGGTTTAAATCTATCAATCCTAAAAATTGGACCTTTGCAAATAAGGATATTTATCTTAGCGACATGCATGATGAGAATGTTCTTCTTTCTCCTAATGGGCATATTTGTGTAATAGATTGCGATATACGTATTAATATCCCAGAACTCAGGACAGGAGGAACACGTATTTTAACCAACGAAGTAGAATTTCAATAAGCCTAATTATGAGGGCTTAAATTACGTCATGCCTGATTAAGAACTTACTTGAGAGTAGGCAGAACGTCTTGGAAACTGCATCGGGATGTAGTAGACTGTACGTCGGGACGTATCCATTATTACGTCGGGACGTATCAGATGCTACGTCGGGACGTAATTTCTTCTACGTCGTCAGTCAAAATTGCAAAAAAGCGATTGAAAACGCCCAGCATTGAACCGGGGAAAAGTTTTTTTGTTCAATGCTTTCTTATTTTTATTCCCAAAATTCCTCTAAAACACCTATATTTCGCTGATTTTATGGCAATATATGGCAGATTATGGCAATTCTTGAAAAAAAACAATTATAATACAGCAGATAGAAAAACACTAATCCTTTTCAATATTCCATCTGTTGCAAAAACAAAAAGGGTGCGCCATTGCCTTATAACACACCCCTCATATTATAATTTAGTTTACTCACTTGCAGGTAATTCTCTGCTTATACTGAGGTCCATCCTTTATTTCTCCTCAAAGTAACTGCCTGCTTCCATCTTGCAATCCATCGCACGGCACTTGTTGTAGCGCTCTCGGGCTCTGTTTTCTCTGGCAAACATCGCCTTGGTGCCAGCCTCATCTTCTGAGAACTGCAAGTGGTTGTCGATGCCCATACCATGAGCTATGTTCTCCACATCAAGATCATCGGTGCCGATGAAGGTAAAGGTCCAGTTCTGCTTCTTCAGCTTCTCTATGAGGTTCTTGATCATCTTCAAATCATACTCCTCGCTGCAGTTCTCCTCACCATCCGTAATGATGGTTACCAATACGCAGTCATCCTCGGTGGTCAGGGCGTTGACCTTGGCTATACCCATGCCTATGGCATCATAAAGAGGGGTGCCGCCACATGGGTTGTAATCCCTTGATTTCAAAGGCTTAGTATGATGAGCAGACACATTATCATAAAACAGATTCTTGTGGGTGCTGTCGAAGGTGATAAGCGTTACCCGCTGCTCCATGTCCTTATGCGTCTTCTGCATTTTCTGAATCGTGGTCAGGGTCTCGTTGATACCCACCAGTGCCTGGCGCTCGATAATACTCATGCTGCCACTCTCATCCACTACCAAAAGATTGAATACTCGTTTCATAACTTGTTTCTCCTATTAATATTAATTGTTCAACATAATCTTATCTGTAAGAAGAGGAATCTTCCCTGCTTCTATTTATCCCTTTAAAGAAAGATTAGAGGGAAAAATTAAGAAAAGGTACATAAAAAATTTGCTTGTATCGTTATTTTTTGTAATTTTGCAGAAAATAAGAAACAAGAGTATGGGCAATATGAAATATCCGATAGGCATACAGAGCTTTGAGAAAATCATCACAGAAGGATATCTTTATATAGATAAGACTCAGATGATTTATGATATGGTAGAAAATGGCAAGATTTACTTTCTGAGTCGTCCCAGACGATTTGGAAAGTCACTTCTCGTATCTACACTGGAATGCTATTTCCAAGGAAGAAAAGAACTGTTCAAGGGCCTAGCCATTGATCATCTGGAAACCGACTGGAAACAATATGCGGTATTCCACCTTGATTTCAACGGCAAGGATTTCACACAAGCAGGTCAGCTGGAGAAGACGCTGATTGATTTCGTTGAATCGCAGGAAGCCATCTACGGCAAAGCCCCCTTTGCTTCCACCCTCGGCGACAGATTCATTGGCGTACTGAGAAATGCCCACGAAAAAACAGGACTTCGCGCCGTTGTCCTTATTGATGAATACGACAAGCCTCTGCTAGACGTATTGGATTCTACACTGAAAACAACCGATGCAGATGGCAACGAGCGGCTGTTGGAAGATAGGCATCGGGAAATTCTGAAAGGCTTCTACAGTGTATTCAAGGCTGCCGACAAAGACCTGCAATTCGTTCTGCTTACGGGAGTTACCAAGTTTTCGCAAGTAAGCGTATTCAGCGGTTTCAACCAACCCGAAGACATCAGCCTTTCTGCCCACTTCGATACGCTTCTCGGCATCACTGAAGACGAGTTGCAATCAACCTTTGCGCAGCAAATCACAGAAATGGCCGAGGAATATGATGTTTCAAAGGAAGATATGCTGATAAAACTGAAACGCCAGTTTGATGGTTACCATTTCAGCCGCAGGATGCGAGGCGTATATAATCCTTTCAGTATCTTGCGCGCCTTCAAGGAAATGCTCATCGATGACTATTGGTTCAAAACGGGTTCGCCCACCTATCTGGTTCGCCTGCTAGCTCATAGCGATGAAAACATCAACGAACTGGTGGGGAAATATTATCCCACCAAGGATTTCGACGATTACAAGGCCACCGTAGAGCGTCCTTTGCCAATGATATATCAAAGCGGATATCTGACTATCAAGGGATGGTCAAGGAATACCAATTCCTATCTGTTGGATTTTCCGAACGATGAAGTAAGAAGGGGATTCATCAGTTTGCTGGCTGCAGATTATCTGAAACCAAAGGTTTCACCAGATTCCTGGGTTCTACAGGTAATCGAAGCATTGGGAAAGGGAGAATGCAAAAAGCTGCATCAGCTGATGGTTTCTTTCTTTGCCAGCATCCCTTATTCCCAACGAAGAAAAGATGATGAACGTGAGAAGGAGCGTTATTTCCAATATACATTCTATCTGGTATTGAGGATGATCAGCTCCTATACCATCTTCATTGAAAAAGAACAGAGCGAAGGAAGAGTAGATTGCATCATAGAAACTCCTCTATACATTTATATATTTGAGTTTAAGAGGGATGGAAGCGCAAGAGAAGCACTCCAGCAAATCGAAGATATGGGATATGCTCGGGAATATTTATCAGATAAGAGAAAGATATTCAAGATAGGATGCAGTTTCTCATCAAAAACAGGAACAATAGATGATTGGGGAGAGAACTGAATCTCTCTCCGATTGCATTTTATAAATCACCTATTTATTATATAAGGAGATAAGGAGATGAAAGAAGTATTGATAGTAAGCATTGGCAGCTTCTTCGGAGGCGGCATGAGATATTGGGTATCGAAGATGGTGCAATCCTGCACGGTGATTGCCTTTCCGTTCGGAACCTTGGCGGTGAATGTGGCAGGATGCCTCATCATCGGGTTTCTCTCGGGATTGAACTGGCGGGAAGGGGGATGGATGTCGCCATCTGTCAAACTGCTGCTCACCACGGGATTCTGCGGAGGATACACTACCTTCTCTACCTTTATGAACGAGGGAGCAGGACTGATGAAAGAAGAGAATTACCTCTATATGATGCTCTATCTCTTCGGAAGTCTGGCGCTGGGACTCATCGCCGTGCTCACCGGACATTATCTGGCGAAGATTATCGCATAAAAGACTTCGGAGAGCAGAAAGAAGAAGAGCCCGGATTGCCGAGAAAGAAGACCGGAGAATAAAAAGAAGAAGAGCCTCGGATTATCACATAAAATACAGAAGATAGTATTCCATCAAATGAAGAAATGATGAAAATACTATCTTTTTTATTATTTTATATTTCCAAAATGCCTTAATTACGAAATTTATTCGTAAATTTGCAGAAATAATCTGCACTCGACAATTTGAAAGCAAGCTTTCATCATGCTCGTTTGCTTAATTTTTGCACCAATGAATACATTAGATACAAACAATATAAAATGGAGCGAGAATGTAATCATCGCTGACGCCGATTATATCGACCGAGTGGCTTTCGACCTGATAGTCAACTTCGAACGAATGATTAACCGTCGCATCCAACCAGCCGATATGGCACAATGGGCAGTCTGCATTGCCCTTGATGGAGGTCTGAGAGAGGGCGAGCACGAAACACAGGTTGTGCTTATCCACGACAAGCAGTCGATGGCGATGAAGAACTTCCGCCCTTCCAACTATGAGAAGGATCTGAACGCTCAGGCTTTCAAGGATGATAAGCTCGGAGAATTCATCATCTCTTCTTATCCTACAGAGGAGAAGATGGTAGGCAAGGATGACTTCCTCGTAGATGTGGCACGCACCGTATGCAACGCCAAGGAGGTGAAGCGAGTGATGGTAATCCCAAATTCTGAGGATGGAGATGCTTACGACCGACTCCGCGAGATACTCCGTAAGGTAGATGACGATGACAGGCGCATCACCCTCTTTGCCATGCAGCCCATGCCAGGCGGCAACTTCAGACAGGAGATTCTCGGTTATTCGCTCATGAATGCCCTGGGAATTTCGGCAAATGAGATAAAGTAAACATTAAACACTTAACATTAAAGATAAAAAATGAGTAGAGTACTTATGATTGGCGCAGGTGGCGTGGCTACCGTAGCTGCCTTCAAGATCGTCCAGAACCAGGACGTTTTCACCGAGTTTATGATTGCTAGCCGTCGCAAAGAAAAGTGCGATAAGCTAGTTAAGGATATCCACGCAAAAGGCTACAAGATGGATATTCAGACAGCTGAGGTGGATGCCGACGACGTTGAGCAGTTGAAGGCTCTCTTCAATAGCTATAAGCCAGAGCTTGTCATCAACCTCGCTTTGCCTTACCAGGATCTCACCATCATGGATGCCTGTCTGGCTTGCGGTTGCAACTACATGGATACCGCTAACTATGAGCCTAAGGACGAGGCTCACTTCGAGTACTCATGGCAGTGGGCTTACAAGGATAAGTTCGAGCAGGCAGGTCTCTGCGCTATCCTCGGCTGCGGTTTCGACCCAGGTGTATCCGGCATCTTCACCGCATACGCTGCCAAGCATCACTTCGATGAGATTGAGGTGCTCGACATCGTGGATTGCAATGCCGGTAACCATCACAAGGCTTTCGCAACCAACTTCAACCCTGAAATCAATATCCGCGAGATTACCCAGAAGGGACTCTGGTATAAGGATGGCGAATGGATTGAAACCGACCCACTCTCTATCCACAAGCCTCTCACCTACCCTAACATCGGCCCTCGCGAGAGCTATCTGATGCACCACGAAGAGTTGGAGAGCCTGGTAAAGAACTACCCTACCATCAAGGAAGCACGCTTCTGGATGACCTTCGGTCAGCAGTATCTCACCTACCTCGACTGCATTCAGAACCTCGGCATGAGCCGCATCGACGAAATCGAGTACGAGGCTCCATTGGCAGACGGTTCCGGCAAGACAGCCAAGGTGAAGATTGTTCCATTGCAGTTCCTCAAGGCCGTATTGCCTAACCCACAGGATCTCGGTGAGAACTATGATGGCGAAACATCTATCGGTTGCCGCATCCGTGGTAAGAAGGATGGCAAGGAGCGCACCTATTACGTATATAACAACTGCAAGCACCAGGAGGCTTACAACGAAACCGGTATGCAGGGTGTCAGCTACACCACCGGTGTGCCAGCCATGATTGGTGCCATGATGTTCCTCAAGGGCATCTGGAAGAAGCCAGGCGTCTGGAACGTAGAGGAGTTCGACCCAGATCCATTCATGGAGCAGCTCAACAAGCAGGGATTACCATGGCACGAAGTGTTTGATGGCGATTTGGAAATTGACTAAACTTTAAACTAAATAAGATATGGCAAAAGAAATGCAAGAGGGAAAATTGAATCCCAATGAAGGCAAGCTGAAAGCCCTTCAGGCAGCCATGGCTAAGATAGAAAAGGACTTCGGTAAGGGCTCTATCATGAAACTCGGCGATGAGCACGTTGAGAATATCGAAGTTATCCCTACAGGCAGTATCGCTCTCGACAATGCACTGGGCGTAGGCGGTTATCCTAAGGGTCGTATCATCGAAATTTATGGTCCGGAATCTTCCGGTAAAACAACATTGGCTATCCATGCCATCGCAGAGGCTCAGAAGGCTGGCGGTATCGCTGCTTTCATTGATGCTGAGCACGCTTTCGACCGTTTCTATGCGGCTAAATTGGGCGTTGATGTTGATAACTTGTGGATTTCACAACCAGATAACGGTGAGCAGGCGTTGCAGATTGCAGACCAGCTGATCAGTTCTGCTGCTGTAGACATCGTAGTTGTTGACTCTGTAGCCGCCTTGACTCCTAAGAAGGAAATCGAAGGCGATATGGGTGACAATGTGGTAGGTCTTCAGGCTCGATTGATGAGTCAGGCACTCCGCAAGCTCACTTCTACCATCAGCAAGACCAACACTACCTGTATCTTCATCAACCAGTTGCGCGAAAAGATTGGTGTTATGTTCGGCAACCCTGAAACAACAACAGGTGGTAACGCTTTGAAATTCTATGCATCTGTTCGCCTGGACATTCGCAAGGCAACAGCTATCAAGGATGGCGATGAGGTAGTAGGTAATCAGGTTCGCGTAAAGGTTGTGAAGAACAAGGTGGCTCCTCCTTTCCGCAAGGCTGAGTTCGACATCATGTTTGGCGAAGGCATCAGCCGTGCCGGTGAGGTATTCGGTCTGGCAGTAGCCAACGACATCATCGAAAAGAGCGGCAGCTGGTATAGCTATGGCGGTTCTAAACTCGGACAGGGTGCCGATGCCTGCAAGGCATTGCTCAAGGATAACCCTGAGCTTCTCGATGAACTGGAGACTAAGGTTCGCGAAGCACTTTCTGCCAAGGAGCAGAAATAACGCCAGATAAGGTTTTACACCTTATTATATATAGGAGTTTTATCTGAAAAGAAAGATTTCTCAATCATATTACAGGAATCAAGATAGGGAGAATGCGACATTTTATCGCCTCCTATATCTTGATTCCTTTTATTTTGTCAGCATCATCTGACACCTTGTCAGCCACCTTGAACTAAAATTCCCTTGGCACATGCTTTGTTATTAAGGAAAGCGTGAACGCTGAGTTCAGGAGGTTCCCGACAGATGCATATCTTCGGCAGACTTCCCCGAAGGCAGCGATTCATGAGATAAATAACATATTAATAACGAAAAAATAAAAAAAAGATATAATCATGGGAAAAGTAATTGGAATTGACTTGGGTACCACAAACAGTTGTGTTGCCGTTTTCGAAGGTAGCGAACCAGTTGTAATCGCTAACAGTGAAGGTAAGCGTACTACTCCATCAGTAGTAGGTTTCGTTAAGGATGGTGACCGCAAGGTAGGTGATCCTGCTAAGCGTCAGGCCATCACAAACCCTAAGAACACAGTATATTCTATCAAGCGTTTCATGGGTGAGACATACGCTCAGAGCCAGAAAGAGGCTGAGGCAATGCCTTATACAGTAGTAAACGAGGGTGGTTATCCACGTGTTGAAATCGAGGGTCGCAAGTATACTCCACAGGAGATTTCTGCAATGGTTCTCCAGAAGATGAAGAAGACTGCAGAGGATTATCTCGGACAGGAGGTTACAGATGCTGTTATCACAGTTCCTGCTTACTTCTCTGACTCACAGCGTCAGGCTACTAAGGAGGCAGGTCAGATTGCAGGTTTGAACGTTCAGCGTATCGTAAATGAGCCTACAGCCGCAGCTTTGGCTTACGGTGTCGACAAGGCTAACAAGGATATGAAGATTGCCGTATTCGACTTGGGTGGTGGTACATTCGATATCTCTATCCTGGAGTTCGGTGGCGGCGTATTCGAGGTACTTTCTACCAATGGTGATACTCACCTGGGTGGTGATGACTTCGACCAGGTAATCATCAACTGGTTGGCTGATGGCTTCAAGGCAGAGGAAGGCGTAGATCTCCGCAAGGACCCTATGGCTATGCAGCGTTTGAAGGAAGCAGCTGAAAAGGCTAAGATTGAGTTGTCTAGCTCTACATCTACAGAAATCAACTTGCCTTATATCACAGCCGTTGACGGTATGCCAAAGCACTTGGTTAAGACTTTGACCCGTGCACAGTTCGAGCAGTTGGCTCACAACCTGATTCAGGCTTGCCTGGTACCTTGCCAGAATGCCGTTCGTGACGCTAAGCTCTCTACATCAGATATCGACGAGGTTATCCTGGTAGGTGGTTCAAGCCGTATCCCAGCCGTTCAGACACTCGTTAAGAACTACTTCGGCAAGGAGCCTTCTAAGGGCGTAAACCCTGATGAGGTAGTAGCAGTAGGTGCAGCTATCCAGGGTGCCATCCTGAACAAGGAAGAGGGTGTTGGCGACATCGTATTGCTCGACGTTACTCCATTGACTCTCGGTATCGAGACTATGGGTGGTGTAATGACCAAGCTCATCGATGCTAACTCTACCATCCCTTGCAAGAAGAGCGAGGTATTCTCTACAGCAGCTGATAACCAGACAGAGGTTACCATCCACGTATTGCAGGGTGAGCGTCCAATGGCAGCTCAGAACAAGAGCATCGGTCAGTTCAACCTGACAGGTATTGCTCCAGCTCGCCGTGGTGTTCCTCAGATTGAGGTTACCTTCGATATCGATGCCAACGGTATCTTGAACGTATCAGCTAAGGATAAGGCTACCGGTAAGGAGCAGAGCATCCGCATCGAGGCTTCATCTGGCTTGAGCGAGGACGAGATCAACCGCATGAAGGCTGAGGCAGAGCAGAACGCTGCTGCTGATAAGGCTGAGCGCGAGAAGATTGACAAGATGAACCAGGCAGACAGCATGATCTTCACCACCGAGAACTTCCTTAAGGATAACGGTGATAAGATTCCTGCAGACAAGAAGCCAGGCATCGAGCAGGCATTGCAGCAGTTGAAGGATGCTCACAAGGCAGGTGATGTTGCAGCCATCGATTCTGCTATCAACAACTTGAACACCGTCATGCAGGCTGCTTCTCAGCAGATGTATCAGGGCGGCCAGCAGGCAGGTCCTCAGGGTGCTCAGGGCGGTCAGCAGGCACAAGGCGGCAACAATGGCGCCCAGGATGTTCAGGACGCTGACTTCGAGGAGGTTAAGTAAAGTCAATAAAATGACATAGAAACAAAATAAATATTATCGGGAAAGCCGTGTAACTCAATGAGTTGCACGGCTTTTTCTATTTCTTAACATCAGAAATCCATACCACAAAGGCTGCATGGGACACAAGGATATATCCATAGTGCATGCAGAAGCCATAGGAGTACAGGAGACAGTATGCATATTTGAGAGATTTATGGATATGCTTACGTCAAGCCACTAAATCCTTAAACAATTTAATAGTTTCTGGAGAATCCTTTTGGCTCCAAGGTACATATCCACAGCCATATGTTTTAAGAGCCTCAATATATTCCGGTTTCAACTTTATGGCCAAATCATTAACGATAGCTAAGCTACTTACTTTTTTTCCTGTTTGTTCCTCACGAACCGGTTTAATGTCATTCCAAGTGAAGAGGAAGTTTGGAACATTGATTTTATTCAAAGAATTAAATGACTTAACAACAGTTTCCTTTTTTCTTCCAGCAAACTGAAAATCAAAAGTAAATTCGATGCCTGTACTTCCTTTAGTTATGAACTGAGGCGTGTAAACAAGATCATGTTTATCGAAAAAGCTTTTTACATCTTCTTTGAATATTGTTGCCACATTGTTTTGTGCCAGCACTTCCATTTCAGAGATTTCCAACATTGCACAGAGCAAACCATGTTTCTTTTGTGAGAAATTCTCAATAGTTGCCACAGTGCGAAGTTCATTATCTTCTAGCGATACACCATAATTTCGAAGAATGTAATCAACCCATTCTTTTCTTTTTGCGGAGCGACTAATATTTACACCTAATTGGTTTAGGTTTTCAAAAGTAACTCCATCATCACTCATCTCGATTTCGTCTCCGTTTTTTCGGAGGTAAATTTCGAGAGGATCATTGTAGGCACCCAAGAACGGAGTGGACATGACACTCCATCCTGTGGTTTCATCAGTGCGAACCTTCGCACGTTCACGTAACCACTTGTAGTAGTCTGTAATACTGTCTTCTATCCAACTCATATTAAACTTTGTTGTGCCATAATTGGCGTTGTTATATTTATGTATTTAGCAAAACATTGAATAGCTGAACATGCATCAATATGATTCTGCTCGTCAACTATAGCCTTTACGCTATAATTTATTTCATTCAAAGGAACTGCCCATTGTAAGTTTTTATACCCTGCAATATTAAAATGAGCATGAGGACCAGAGATTTCCTTTCCTGCAAAACGTTTAAGTTCGTCTGGAACATCCACGGTTGCTATTGCAGGATTTGGATGAATCGAATCATTGGAAACATAATCCACACGAAATATCCCCACATGTGAATCTTTCTCTAAGACATGCAGACTCAACTTAATTAATTCTTTGGAACTTCTGTTGATTGTCCATGAAAACAAGAATTCTTCATCATATGAACGTAATGTAATATTTTCATGTAAACCGGGTATACAGTCTATTTGTTTAGATGCACAGACAGTCTTACCATCACCCTCCAAAATAACTTTGGGAGTGCTGATTAAATCCATTGCTTGCTTAAAAGTAAATTCCGTTACTGCCATAATTCATCTATTGTTATATTACACGTACTCGACCTTGCAAAAATAATAATTATTTTTGAGATAACAATAACAGATGCCTAATATTTATAATTAATTAAGGGCAAAGTGAAAGATTACGTATTGTTATCTTTTCAAGAACCGACAAAAGTTAGTATTATGGCAACAGTAAAAGTAAAATTCAGAGCATCCTCGGTGCCAGGAAAGGAAGGCACATTGTATTATCACCTCATCCAGTCACAGATAGATTGGAAGATGAAGCAGATGCAGTGCATTGGTACCAGGAATAACTACGCCAATGCCGCCAAACGAGCCATTACTGTAAAGGATATTCGCAAGATAGAAAAGTTGGACTTGCCAAGAGGATCATCCCTTGACAAGACACGAGACCTGTTCCTGCTCAGCTTCTATCTCCGAGGCATGGCATTCGTAGATATGGCGTTCTTGAAGAAGACAGACCTGAAATGTGATTTGGTGAGTTATAACCGCCGCAAGACCCACCAGAATATCAATATCGAGTGGATGAAACCGATGCAAGCCATCATCGACAAATCGGAAAGATGATAGGCTTGAAGATACCATTGAAGTGTATACCTTTGTAAAGGAACTATCATAAATTCACCCGCAAAACCACTTTGTGGAAATGTTTAGCAAACTTCGCCCATTCTTATTAGGAATGATATAACTAATTGCAAAAATACTAATTTTCCCTGAAATATCTGTCAAATTTAATTATTTTTTTGTATATAACTCCCAAAATATACTACAAATGTTTAGCTAATCGGCATTATATGCTTCCTCTAAATTGCGGATTTTCGTTTGTTTCCGAATGCTTTGCTCATTCCTAATAAGAATGAGCAACGAATGTAAAAAAATAAGCATGTGCAAGATTATATCGGCTAATGCTCATAAGATATTAAGATTATGCATAATTACATAAAAGAAGCTAGGCTTCCTCAATCATCATGTATGGTTGTAGCCAAGAACATAAAGTAGAACGAGAATATGACGCAGGATTGCTTGAATTCACCTTCTACAGCCGACGTAAGCAAGCGCTTACCAAAGGGCATCAACATTACTGGGGCTGATAAAAAATCGGATCCAGGTATAGAAGGAATGCCTTGGGGTTATCTGTTTATCCATAACAAGACAGCCCAGGTTTTTGAAAAAGAAATGGAAACCTATAATAAGAAAAATCCCAATTCTTCCCATGCTTGTTTTATCCATCGTTCTTACACATACAGACAAAAGAACGAGAACGGAGGAGTAAAGAAAGAATTGAAGCCAACCATTAGCGGACTTGTCTTCTTGCAGGGCGAAACTGGCGACCTGCAAGATTTTCTAAGAGCATATTACCCACAATACCATTTAGTAAATGACAGATGCAAGGGTGTACCTGCATCTATTAGCAATCAGGTGATGCAACCTTTCATGACTGTCCTGAAAGACAATCCTGAGAGAGTGACCTTTCTTAGAGACCCATTCGAGAAATTTGCCAAAGACCATGTAAAACTACGTGTGAAAACAGGCATTTTCAAAGGATGCGAGGGATACATCGTCCGTATCGACCGTGACCGTCAGCTCGTCTTTGACTTCGGAGGCTACGCTGTAGCCATTCGTGGATTATACAAAGAGGACTTTGCAGTGGTAGAAGAATAAGGCATGGACTTGATGATAACGTATATCACCAAGTCCACGAACACTAATCACAACTCTTCTATCCACCCGAATACGGCATGGGTATCAAGACAAGGACATTCCTTAGGTGTAGTACCCGGCAAGTCACGATGCCCCACAATCTTCGCTTTCGGAAAGAGCTTGTGCAGATTGATGAGCAAATCAGCGATTCGCTCCTCCTGCTCTTTGGTGAGCGTATTGGCAGGTTTGCCATGCTCGTCCAGTCCACCCTCATAGCAGATGCCGATACTGCATCTATTATAAGGTACACAATGAGCACCCACTTCCAGCAACATTCTGTGCTGCGTCTTCTTACCATCCTTTCGGATATAGAAGTGATAACCAATGCCACGGAAGTGGCGAGCCAGATGGTCACGGAGCAACATTTCCTCCGTATAGTCTCGGTCACATCTCGTAGCCGAGCAGTGAATAACGAGGTATTTCACCTCCTCTTCCGTCATCATTTGAAGTCTTCTCATGATATTTATACATTATAAATTATACATTGTACATTATAAATTATCCATTATAAAATGTTTGCGCACGAGCTTACTCCCAGTGCCGTCAGGGCAGCGATGATAGCTTGAACGACAGCATTCACGATTTGAATCCAAGAAATCTTCTTGATTCCCGAATTTTGATTTTCATTGAGATTGATCATAATAGTAAATGAAATTAAAGATGAAACATCAGTTAGATAGCAAAGAGGTGGCTGCACCCAGCCCTAAGCTGGGCACAGCCGATGGATTACTCCTACATTCCTACATCCTCTCCGTCAGGGTTGCTGCCGCCACCAGAAGTGCTGCCGCCACCAGAAGTGTTGTCACCACCAGGGTTTGGTGTATCACCACCATCGCCAGATGGCTTGTTGCCACCGTCACCCTCGTCCTTGGTAGGCTTCTTCTTCGCAGCCTCCAGGTCAACGGTACTCTCGTTCGCCTTTTCAGCCTTAAGCAAGGCAGCTTGACCAGCACGGCTTGCCACGAGTTTGAACTCAGCTTTATCAACAAGGTTCTCAAAGTCCACACCAGGGTTGAACTTGATGTTCACCGACTTGATGTTTTCCTCGGTAAACTTCTCCAGCGACTCCGCACCCTCACAGTTGATGGAAATGCTAAAGACACCAAACTCACCGAGTTTAATCTTGTTGCCGTTGAGCAGTTGCTCTACAATGCAGTCGCACATGTCCGACAGGATGGCTTTCACCATACCTCGGCTGTAGCCAGCGTTGTGTGAAGCAATGTGCTTGCAAAACTTGTTCAAGTCCCAGATTTCACGAACTTGGTTCTTGGCATAAGCCTTTTGCGGCTCCTCTGGTTTGATAGGATTACCCATCATGTAAATAGAATACTCAATCATAATCGATTCCTTTCTTTTAAATTGTTAATACTAAGTGAAGATAGACTTTGCGCATCATCTATGTGTATCAAGGGATTTGTAATCCCGTCTGATTTACGGTTGCAAAGATACAACATCCGCAGTCCGAAAACAATTCCGTTGAAAGGCATTGAAAAACGTTGAATATCTATTGAAAAAGGTTAAGAAAATCAATAAGAAATCATAGCCAGCAAGTCATTTTTTACCCTTTTACCTTTTTACCCTTTTACCTTTTTACCCTTTTACCTTTTTACTCTTTTACTTTTTTACCTTTTTACCCTTTTACTTTTTTACCTTTTTCCGATGTCAGATGTAACTTTCAACATATACGGAGGCAATAACCAAATCCTCCCCAACGCTACAAAGGCAGAGCAAAACTTCTATGGCGACCAGTTCGCAGAGAAGACGCTTGCCAAGGATGGCGAAGCATCTCAACCTCTCACCGAGGAAGAACAGGCTTTGTCTATATATATAAATAAGGTGGAATCCTTGCGAGGCTACATCACCCTCCTTCGCTCCTGCAAGACAGCGAGAGACCTGGGCGAGGTGGTGGCAACCATGCGACAGCAAGAGCCTACCCTTACCGATGAGCTGATAGTGAAGCAGAGTTTCATTTCCCTTCTCCTTCCCTTCGTGCCGAAATGGGAGAAAGGACAGACCATCGACAACATCCGGGTGGCAATCAATACTGCCTGGACGGTCCGCAAAAAGACCATCCGTCAAGCAGGTCGCTAAAACACCCCCCAAAAAGTATCTTAAGATACATGGGCAAGTATCCTAAGATACTTCGCCAAGTATCCTAAGATACTTTGGAAAGTATCCTAACCCTCTTTCTAACATTCAAATTTTGAAAATGGCAGATACATCATTTGATATCAACAACGGAGCCAATCAAATTGCTCCCAAGGCAAAGACTCAGAACCAATATTTCTTTGGTGAGGAATTCGCTCGCAAAATATTGGGAAGCAAGGATAAGCCACTTAGTCTGGTAGTGCTCGGTGCTGGAGTGGATGCCACAATAGGCTTGCCGACATCAGCCGACCTTATACCTCGCATTGTCGATTTCTTGGAAACCGACGAAGGCAAGACGCTTGATGCCATTTTGCGCAAGGCAATAGGCAGAGTACATTTCCATTTCGACAAGTTTGTGAGTACAGCCATCGACCGTTTGGCAAAGGACTTGGACAGGGAGATTGTTTCCATTTGCCATAATATCAACGACGAACTTGCCAACAACGCAAACCTTGATGAGTCACAACGCAAGTTGGGTATGCTTATCGTTCGCCTTTTCAAAAAGGTGTTGGACTTCAAGAAAGGAGCAGAGATTGATGCCGAGACGATGAACTTGATAGAAGAGGTGTTTGATACGGTTGTAAAAGATGACAGCATCATAGATTTAAGCCATCTCAACTATACCGACACATTCAAGAACATCATCGTAGAGATACTTCAGAAAAGCATCCATGAGTCGAACAATCCCATCTTGCGCCATATCTATAAAAATATGCTCGATATAGAACAATTGCTCGCAGGGTATTTCTATGGATTTTATACGGGGCAAAACAGTTATATCCGCGACTATCTATACATATCCTGGATTCTATGGGCATACTTGGTAAGCGAGGAGCAGCGAAAGGCGCAGGAGAATGTGGCTGTAGAGAACAAAGACAACCACACTATTTACGACCAATTGGATGGAAAAGACTGCCAAGTCATCACGTTCAACTATACATCGTATGCTTCCCAAGCCTCTCCGACTGCTCTCTATTTCCATGGCTCACTCAAAGAGTATGTAGATGTAGAGAACAAGAACGATTTTCTGCATGATGATTTAACGACCATTGATTTAGAAGATTTTTTCAAGAATCAACTTGCAGCCGAGATAAGTTTTGATCCAGACCACAAGTCTATACCCATCCCATCATTCTTGCCACCATTAAAGTTGCGCCCTGTCATATCCAAGCATTACATTGATACATGGTATCATGCTTCTCAGATGGTGCTGCGTGCAAGTAAGATCATCATTCTTGGCTATTCATTCTCTTCAGCCGACAACTATTTCTGTGATATGTTGCGAGAGAACCACGATGCACAAATCATCATTATCGACAAGAACATGGAAATAGCAAGTCGCAATGTGTGTCGTTGCCTCCAGTTGGATGCCAATCGCTACACCAAGCAAATAAAGGATGGGCATGAGATACGTAAATACAACAATCGAGTGACGATTATTGGAGCAGACTTGTCGGATGTGGATTTGGATGATGTGGAACTTTAGAATAACCTCCTCATTCGAGTGACGACTAGTGCAGAGCGATATTGCAATGAGGAACAAAATAAAATTAAACACCATCGTATTCCGCACAACTCAAAAGATCTGCGTCATCAGCGAAATCCGCGTGCCCTTAATCCCCCAGACCGCACGGGTTTAAGATATCTGTGTTAATCTGTGCAATCTGTGGGACATTAGAGCACAAAGCAAAAACTCCCCTAAAAATTTGGTAGTTTCAAAGAAAACCCTTATATTTGCAGGAAAAAAGGAGATACAATAATGAAGACAATAGATCAGATTTTGAAAATAAAGGCAGTAGTGCTTTACATACTGAAAGCATTCCCTGAAGGAGTTGATTATATTCATCTCTTTAAGGTCATGTATTTTGCGCAGCAAGATCTGTTGAAAGAGTATGGATTGCCAATCATTTACGATACCTTTGTAGCAAGAAAGCATGGTCCTGTACCAGCTTTAACCTATAAGGTGTTGCGTGGTATTGAAGGCAAGGCAGACCTTTCTTCGCCAGAATTGAAGGATTTTGCAAATTCATTGAATATAGCTATCTCTCAGGATGGTCATCAGCTTGTTCTTGCTTCCAAAAATGCGGAATGCGATATGGATGAACTATCTGTAGCTGATGTGAAGATGTTGGATAAATGGATTGAAAAGTGCAAGGATGTAGAATCCTTTGACCTATCTGATAAGTCCCATGAAGACAGAGCTTGGAAACGTGCAAAACGTCAGGCGGACAAGACAGGTGAGGACACCAAGATAACCATGTATGATATGGCAGCTGCGGCAGGAGCAAGCAAAGATATGCTATGTGTAATTCGTGACCGCCAATCAGTTCAAAAAGCATTATCATGGATTTAAGGGAGTTGCAGAAATCCTATCTTGATAATCTTCGTAAGGTTACCGAAGATAAATTAGAAATAGGTTCGTTGGTACGAACAGTTATTTCAATAGAAGAAGGCTTGGTCTTCAAGGATGGAAGGAAGCAGAAACCAAAGAAGTTAGTTCCATTTTGGAACATACTGCCTCTGATGGGTACCTCCCCAGATGTAATCCTATCAAAAGTAGAATAAAACAATATTCCTCATTCGAGCGACGACCAGTGCAGAGCGATACTGCAATGAGGAACAAAATAAAATTAAACACCATCGTATTCCGCACAACTCAAAAGATCTGCGTCATCAGCGAAATCCGCGTGCCCTTAATCCCCCAGACCGCACGGGTTTAAGATATCTGTGTTAATCTGTGCAATCTGTGGGACTTAAAAAGAATAAACTCCTCATTCGAGCGGCGACAAGTGCAGAGCGATACTGCAATGAGGAAAATAAAATAGCAATATACCAATGAACAAAGAAGAAAGAAATTCCTTCCGAAAGGAAATGCTCGGTAAGTTAGAAGAACAATGGGCTAAGAGTAATAGCCCTAAAGACGACCTCTTCTATTACCACCCTTCAGAAGACAAAATAGTCCTATCCCATGCCCTGTTCTGGGTGATGACCCAAAACATAAAAGGTAAGGTAGGTAAGGAAAAGTACTTATTGCTTCTTCGTCAATACCAAGAAGAGATGCTTGAAGCCTGGCTTACGGAATCAGAAGATTTCAAAGACCTCTTACACTATTGCAATGTCATCTATAATACTCTTCCCATGATACTAAGAGGTGTCTATAATTTCAGCATAGACAAGGACGCACGCCGTCTTGGTGCTATCTGTGTAGTAGCAGGTGGTTATGGTGGGGACATGAAAGAAGAGAAAGCCAATGAGTTGCTAGATGACATCGACTTCTATTACAATAAGGTGAAGTGTCGCAAGATAGAGCAGATGCTTCCGACCTTAAATAAATTAGTAGTTGCAGAACAACAGTCTTGGATGGGTTCAATGTAGATTCCTTTCTTCTACGCAAGATTTTTTGAAAATCTCTTGGTTGTTCCGAAATAAAGTTGTATCTTTGCTTTCTATAAAAATAAAGTAGAATAATAGCATATGTCTAAAGATAATAACAACTTAACAATATTGTCAGGGCAATCAGTACTCTTGCCTTCTCAAAATGAAATTCAAAGGAGAATATATTCTATTCGTGGCGTGCAGGTGATGCTTGATCGTGACCTCGCCCAGCTCTACCAAGTTGAGACAAAAGTTCTTAATCAGGCAGTAAAGCGTAACATGAAGCGCTTTCCTGATTATTATATGTTTCGTTTGACAGAAGAGGAATGGAATAATTGGAAGTCACAATTTGTGACCTCCAATTATATGAGTGAAAATGAAATTCAGGCTATAAAGATGGGAGTCAGACGTCCTCCTTTTGCTTTTACTGAACAAGGTGTAAGCCAATTGTCATCCGTATTGAAAAGTGACCGTGCTATTGAGACAAGCATTCGCATAATCGATGTTTTTGTTGCCATGCGCAAATTTATCTTCTCTAATGCAGGATTATTTCAGAGAATAGAGTCGCTTGAAGCATTTCGTATAGAAACTAAACGAGGCTTGAAAAATATAGATGCTCGTTTTGATCAGATTATGAGTCGTCTAGATGATGGTTCGCTTAAGCAAAAATTGGGGATTTTCTTTGATGGACAAATGTTTGATGCCTTTGTCTTGGTAGAGGAGCTAATCCAAAAGGCTAAACGTAGGATCGTTCTAATTGATGACTATATAACAGCTTCTCTCTTGGATCGTTTTCATAAGCGTAATACAGGCGTAACTTTAGATTGTTATGTGAAAAGTCGATTTGCAACACCTGCTTTATGTGATGCTATAGCAAATTATAACACCCAGTATCCTTTAGAGCCGACAAGACTTCATACCTTTGAGCGTTCACATGATCGTTGGCTTATTATAGACGATATCGTTTATCATTTTGGTGCATCTCTAAAAGATTTAGGCAAGCGTTGGTTTTCTGTCGATATTGTAACAGAACATACAGCAGATGATTTTATTTCGCGCCTGTAAAAGGCAGAATGTTTAAAAAACATCCCCATTCGAGTGGCGACAAGCGCAGAGCGATACTGCAATGGGGAACAATACTACGGCGGGTTACCCGCCCATCTTACGCAAAGAAAAATAAGCGTTTTACGATTGTCGCTTTACAATCCAAACAATCGTACTGCTTCTACATTTTATAATACTCAATCAAGTTATGATTAATTTAAGAATCACTGGTCTTTACAACAGAGGCCAACAGGATGAGTACGTCGAATTGGAAGCAGCGGCACGTTGCGACCTCGAAGGACTCATGCTCGTACGTTACCTCTACAATGCGGAAGGCTTCCCTATTTATAGCCAGGCCCGCCTCTATGAGTTTCCCGATACGAATCTTCGCAAGGGAAACCGAGTTCGCCTCTATTCGGGTTTCACCAAAGAGAAGAAAGTTCGTACTCCAGAAGGAGTAACCTACAACTTCTCTTGGACCCTCGATACTCCAATATGGGACGGCAACCATGTAGAGTGTTACATCATGAGTCCAGACGAGCGAATCGGTTATGCTCCATGCGATCCGATAGAAGACCATGAGTCTCCTGCCGAGCGTGGTGATTTCGAAGGTCTCCACAAGCACATGCAGGAAAAGGGCGAGATAGGAACCGCCAAGCCTTCAAAGAAGGCAAAGAAAAGCAAGAAGAGTAAGTAACGTACCGCTCACCTCCCTGCGCCAAAGGCGTGGGGAGGTACTTAAAGTTTTCTTTAATAACAATTTTCATAAAACTGATAGGTGTAACTACTTGTAGTATAGTGGGGACGCTGTATTGGTGACATATAAAAATAACAAATATGGATAGTAATAATTTCATAAGTATGCCAATGCTTCCAATTAAAATGGGAGAAATTGATGCTTTTGTGTTTATGATGAAGGTCAAAGATCTTGATTATATTCAATATGTAGCACGGCGAGGGTTAGATAATGAAAAAGGAGCTGTTCAAAGAATGTTAAGTGTTGTTCGACTCAAATCGATAGAGGAATATGTGTTGTCTGGTAATATTTTCTATACTCCTTTTCTTATAAATTGGACAAATGAAGATGCTAGTATTGTCCCAGAAAACAATGCAATCAAAATACCTTTAGTTGCTGCTTCTGCTCAAATCCTTGATGGTCAACATAGAATGGCAGGACTGGAACGAGCAATGAAGAAGGATGAAACGATAGGAGAAAAGGATATCTTAGTAATAATGACAAATAACTTAGAAACTGAAGCAGCAGCTAAGATATTCTTGAATATAAATACTGAGCAGAGACCGGTTCAAAAAAGTTTGATTTATGATCTTTTTGGTATAATAAAACAGAATGATCCGGATATGCCTATAGTGAGGGCTAATGATATCGTCTACTATTTGAATGACGAGAAAGAATCCCCTTATTATAAATTGATTAAGATTCCTGGAACTCCTCGTGGAGCTGGATGTGTAGATATGTCTACTATTGTTTCTGTATTGAAAGACAGATTAACAGAAAATGGGGTTTTTGCAAGATATAGATTAATGAGTTTAGAAAGTCAGCGCGCTACCATTTTAAATTATTTCAAAGCTTTGAAAAAATGGTATGATGAAGAAGGTATTTGGACCAATAAGTCTAGAAATCCATTTTTAATGAATGCTGGATTTTATGCAGCAATTGACGTCTTATGTAATTTAGTGATACCAAAATGTGCAGAGCGTAGTGATTTTAAGGTTGATACAATTTATGACATACTTAATTTAAATGATTATATCTTAACTAGATACGACATTAAAAATTATGATGGTAAAACTCAGCGTAAGGTAATATATGAGTATTTAGAAACATGTATCAATAAAGTTCTTCCTGAAGAAAATGAGTATGCTTTTTAAGCGACGTGATTTACAGATAGCTTGCGAAGTTTTAGCAAGAACGCAACAAGGACTTCCTCCAGAATCTAATGATTATAAGTTTAAAGGAGAACTAGAAGTAACATTAGAAGAATTGGAGAATTTAAAAGAATGCCAAAAACGTGATTCTGTGTCCTTCTATTTTAATTCTTTGTTTTCCTTTTTGCAAGCTTTAAAGTCTATTAAGGAGAAAAGTTATTCTTGGGCAACAGTTCAATTATATTATTCTGTTTTTTATTCATGTAAGGCAATTCTTGGTTTTGACCAAATTGGTATCATTAGGAAGAATGGTTTAAATAAATTGGAGATAAAAGTCGGTGAAAAGGCCAAAGGATTAAAACAAGATAATGATCATAAACAGACTATAAAATGTTTCACGATCACTTATCCTGATTCTTTTATCCTTTCTAATAATATAGGTGAGCAAACATTTTTTGAGTGGATACAAGATGCAAGAGAGATAACAAATTATAGACAACAAGTTTTTCTCGAACCTCGAGTTCATCGCTTTCTTCAAACAATTATCGATAGAATCAAAAAAGGTGGAAGTTATCTAGACTTGTTAAATCTATATTCAGCAAATTGGGCAATTTATTGCTTTCAGGAAGAGAGTGCTTTAATAGCTGGACCTTATTATTTACTTACTGAAGTTTTTCTTAAGTACAAAAGTCAAAGTGAGAGAATAACTGCACCTGAGAAAAAAGAAATTATAACATTGTTAAAGACATTGAAGTTGAATGATTTGAAAGCTTTGATAATTTGACAACTTATGTTTTATGCCGAAAATCCCAATGTCTCGGTAATAGGGTACGCTTTAGAACTCGCAATTATCTCTTTTCCCAGGCGGTCCCATCCCGCACAACCTGGCGTAGACCTTTGATGGTCCGCCAACCTTATAGCATAGCGGTTCTGAGCACCAGAGGGCGGTTACATCCTCTCGTCCCTGAGGGAAGAGAGGCTTGGAGAGAAAGGTGGAGCCTTCCTTAACGGTAAGGAAGGACGGGTAGGTTTTCGAAAAATGCC
>NZ_JBNPLT010000015.1:0-84827 GCF_050313615.1 Prevotella sp. SGI.167
TTTTTATGCTGATTGTTTTTTTATCACGCAGATTTGGCTTTCCCTTCGGCCGCCGATTTTCAATTCGCAGATGACGCAGATTCTTTTAGCTGTTTTTCCTTTTACCTTTTTATTCTTTTACCTTTTTATTCTTTTACCTTTTTACTCTTTTACCTTTTTACTCTTTTACCCTTTTACTCTTTTACCTTTTTACTCTTTTACCCTTTTACTTACAGTTCATTGCTGAATGACAACTGTTGCTATCTAATTTCAGTTTTAGGGTAGCTTTATGCAGAAAAGTAAGCAAAAATGATAAAAATGCATCAAATAGCAATAATTTTTAGGAATTTATGCTTGTTATTGTAAAAAAAGTCTTAACTTTGCAGCGGATTTGAGAAGATAAGCTGTTTTGGCAATTAAAGATGGAGAAACATCCGGCTGGAAAGGAGCATCTTTCTCATATATAGATTCACTTATAACAACTTTATAAATTAAAAGATTCGATTATGAAAGTAGCAATTGTTGGTGCAAGTGGCGCAGTAGGACAGGAATTTTTGCGTATCCTTGCCGAGAGAAATTTCCCTATGGATGATTTGGTGTTGTTTGGTTCTGAGCGTTCTGCCGGACGAAAATACAACTTCAAGGGAAAGGACTATGAGGTCAAACTTTTGCAGCATAACGATGACTTTAAAGATGTCGATATTGCTTTCACATCTGCTGGTGGCGGCACTTCTGAGGAGTTTGCCGAGACTATCACCAAGTATGGTGCCGTGATGATTGATAATTCTAGCGCATTCCGTATGTGCGACGACGTGCCTCTGGTTGTGCCTGAGGTAAATGCTGAGGATGCCTTGAACCGCCCTCGCAACATCATCGCCAACCCTAACTGTACCACCATCATGATGGTAGTAGTGTTGAAGCCTATCGATGACTTAAGCCATATCAAGAAGATCCATATCTCTTCTTATCAGAGTGCTTCGGGTGCTGGTGCTGCTGCCATGGCTGAACTTGAGCAGCAGTATAAGGATATCATCGAGACTGGTAAGACTGAGCATATCAATAAGTTCCCTCATCAGTTGGCATATAATGTCATCCCACAGATTGACAAGATGACTCCTAACGATTACACCAAGGAGGAGATGAAGATGTTTAACGAGACCCGCAAGATTATGCACTCTGATGTTCGCACCAGTGCTACCTGCGTTCGCGTTTCTTCACTTCGTTCACACTCAGAGAGTGTTTGGTTCGAGACTGAGAAGCCATTGGCTGTAGAGGACATCCGCAAGGCTTTGGAGGCTGCTCCTGGTGTAACTGTAAAAGATGATGCCCAGAACTATGTTTATCCAATGCCATTGGAGAGTGCCGGTAAGGACGATGTATATGTAGGTCGTATCCGCAAGGATTTGGCTGATGACAATGGTAACACATTGTGGTTGACTGGCGACCAGATTCGTAAGGGTGCTGCCCTGAACGCAGTTCAGATTGCTGAGTATTTGATTAAGGTGGGCAACGTAAAGTAAGCCATACCTTATTTATATAAAAGAATATGAGGAAGTTAAGGGATAATGAATTTTATCTCTTAACTTCTTTTCGTCTTTATACGATTCTGAATAGAAAAGTAAGAATATGCTTGAAAGATTCAAACAATTACTCGGTGAGATGAACCGGGGCATTTATGAGAAGGAGACGGAGATATCGCTCTCGCTTCTTGCCGCTCTGGCAGGTGAGAGTATCATCCTGCTGGGACCTCCGGGTGTGGCGAAGAGTATGGTGGCCAGACAGTTGAAGACGGCGTTCAGGGATGCTCAGAGCTTGGAGTATCTGATGTCTCGATTCTCTACGCCCGATGAAATCTTCGGTCCGGTGAGTATTCAGAAACTGAAGACATCGGATACTTACGAGCGTGCGGTGGAGGGATATCTGCCTACTGCAGATGTGGTTTTCCTGGATGAAATTTGGAAGGCGGGACCTGCTATCCAGAACACGCTCCTCACGGTGATTAATGAGAAAATCTTCAGAAACGGCAATCGGGAAATGCATCTCCCTCTGAAACTTCTCGTGGCGGCTAGTAATGAGCTGCCGGCTAAGGGAGAAGGACTGGAGGCGCTTTGGGACCGATTCGTCATCAGAATAGAGAGTAGACCGATTAAGCTGGAGAAGAATTTCCGGGCGATGCTGCTGGATTCTAATGAGTCTCACACGGATCTCACTGATTCCACGGATGAGGCTAATGTTATGTACAAGAAGTCTTCTGTAAAGCAAACGCCAATGGGAGTAGAAACATCAGAAAGAGATTTGTTTATTTCTGAGAATACAAAGAAAAAATCTGTGAGATCTGTGAAATCCGTGTGCGATATAAGAATATCCCCTGAGGAGTATGCTGAATGGGCGGTGAAAATCTGTAAGATTGGCGTAAAGGAGGTGGTGCTTGATGCAATTTCCGCCATCCGTAAATCTCTGAGAGCCGTGAATGTGGATGAGGCTGCCGAACGCCGAAATATCTATGTGAGCGACCGCCGATGGAAGAATATCGTCCGTCTGCTTCGCACTTCTGCCTTCATGCAGGATAGGGAAGAGGTGGATATCTGCGACCTGCTTCCTATCTACCATTGTCTGTGGCAGGAACCGGAAGAGCGGGATGCTATCAGATGCATCGTGATTCGTGCACTCTTTTCTCCTTTCGCAGAAAAACTCGTGGAGATGAAGAATGCGCTTGCCGAAGATATTAAGTATCATCGTGTTCGCAGAAATCCTGGTGATGGCAGAGATTACGAGGGGGAAATCGAAACCCTTTCGGATGGCTTGACTTCGCTGGAAAGGCAGTTGGGCGAGAATCTCTTCGTGTCTTCGGATGATAAGACAGAAATTTCGGTCTATCTTCGTGATTTCTATAAGGAGTTGGCGTTTACCAGACAGGATACGATGAAACTTTACGAGGCATAATATGATGAAGTTCTATGAGGTATAATACGATGAAACTCTATGAGTTTTATTCGCCTTCTATTACTTATACATTAATTATATACAGAAGATTCAAAACATTATGAACGAACAGAAAATATTGACTCCAGAATTGGAGGTGCGTGTTCACCAGGCGGTGGAGAACTTTATGCAGGGCTATGGCTGTTGCCAGTCGGTGGTGGCTGCTTTTGCTGATTTATATGGTCTTGATGATGAGATGGCGAAGCGCATTGGTGCCGGCTTCGGTGGTGGAGTAGGCAGAATGAGAATGATGTGCGGAGCCGTTTCGGGCATCGTGGTGCTCGTTGGCTTGGATTGTGGACAGACCGAGGGGGATGACCGCGAGGGTAAATCGGCTTGCTATAAGGTGGTGCAGGATTTGCTAGCCAAATCGAAGGAGCAGAACGGCAGCATCATCTGTGCCGAGATTCTGGGCTTGAAGGGCCATGAGAAGGCGCAATCCTGCTATGTGGCTTCGGCAAGAACGGCAGAATACTACAAGTCTCGCCCTTGCGCTGCCAAAGTGGAGAGTGCTGCAAGAATCTTCGCAGAATATCTGATGGAGAAAGAGAAGGCTTAGTCTTCCTATAATATATAAGAAGCTTTTTACCGATTTGGTGAAAAATATTGAATAAGATGAAATTCCAGAATAACAAGGACTTGGCGGAAGCGCAGTATTACTTGAAGATGCTGGACGACTTCTGCAAGTCGGGGCAGGTGAAGATTCCTGATCCGACAGGCACCGCCATGCCTTGGAATTTGAAGGAAGACCCGCTGAAGGATTATCTCATTCATCTCTTTACCCTGAAAGTGACGATTCCGGAAACTGGTGAAGAGGTGCAGAAATTCATGCGTCAGGTGGTGAACAGCAAGATCAAGAGCAAGGTGTTCTATGATTGCGTGGGAAAGTTTATCGTGGAATGCGTTCATCACATGCGATTCCAGCGCCAGCGTGCCTGGACCGAAAGTCATCGGGCTGATGATGTGCTCGACTGGACTCCCTTTAAGAGAATGGATGAGCAGGTGTGGCTTCCGCTCATCGACCAGTTGGAGCAGGAACACCAGGAGGATGGATTCGATAAGTCTTTCTTCCTGAAACTGATGGCTGGCGATGGAGCTTCGAAACCCGAAAACTGGGAGCGACTGGTTAGAGACTGGAAGGTGTGCATCGACCATCAGGTATTGAACAAACTGAAGGATTTTATTTCTCTCCGTCAGAATAACTTCGAAACGGGATTGGTTCGCATGATGGACCAGATAACCCGCAATATGAAGACGAAGGGCGTTTCGGAGCAGCGAGCCGTACAGGCCTGGGAACTGATGACGAACGGCTGGACGGAAACGGAGTTTGAACGCCGCCTGAACCAGGTGAAGATTCAGGATAAATATCCGGAAATCAGGGAGATTGTGGCGAAGATGGGTCGTGTGGCAGATGCCAACGGCAAAGATAGGCTCACCATCGCTTCGGGGGTAGAGATGAAGATGGAGCATTCCGCAGGAAGTGACATCGAGGGCATTACCGTGGGCGATGATCTCAATTCGCTTCTTCCGCTGGAGTTGGCGCAATACAGCGATGAGGATATGGAGGGGCTTTTTATCTATAAGTATCGAACCCGCAGGCTTCAGACTTTCCGTTACAAGAGCGAAATGTCGAAGCCTTCCCGCAAACTTGGCTTTACCCATGCTTCCCGAAAGGGTCCGATGATAGTCTGTCTGGATACTTCGGCGAGTATGTATGGAACGCCTGAAAGGATTTCTTCTACGCTGATATCCCTGTTGGAAGAAACGGCAGAGGATTTGGAGCGGGATTGCTTTCTGATAGATTTCTCCGTGAGCACCCGTGCCATCGATCTGATGGCGAAGCGGAAGGCGGAGCGGTTGAAGAGAATAGGAATCACGGTTATGGAAGTTCATGAATCTTCCGGAATTCCCGGAACTTCAGAATCTCCCGAAAATTCTGCTGGTTTGTCTTCTGATGGTCAGGCTCATACGGGGCGTGGTATCAGGCGCCAGCCTACAACAACCCATCTGCCTTTTATTGGTGGAGGAACTTCGGCTAAGAAGATGATGAACCAGATGTTTGATTTGCTGGATAACGATGGTCTGCATTATGTGAATGCCGATGTGCTTTGGATTACGGATTTCCTGATTCCGAATCCGCCACAGCAGATGTTGGCGAGGTTCAAGGAGTATAAGGAAACGGGCACCAGGTTTTATGGCATCCGGATAGTTCGGGATGATGACAAGGAGCCGAATGAATGGAAGGATTATTTCAACCATATTTATACCATAAAGTATAGACCGTTGAGGAGGTATTAGGAAGATTAATTTAATAAACAAAAAGTTCTGTTTGCATCATTGTATTTGCAGACAGAACTTTTTTATTTTCTAAAAGATAACTTTATGTTTCTGAGTCTTATTTCGCATTTTCCAAAGCTTCCTTTTTCTGTGGAATCACCACCGAAGCTCCGATGCTGACGAGCAAGACGAGGATGATGAATACCAGCGAACTTACTGCATCAATCTCGAAGAAATCGTGGATGAGCATCTTCACACCGATGAACACCAGCAGCACGCTCACGCCCACCTTCAAGTAACGGAACTTATCGGCTATCGCTGCCAGCAGGAAGAAGAGGGCACGCAAGCCCAGGATGGCGAAGATGTTGGAGAAGAACACCACGAACGGGTCGAGCGAAACCGAGAACACGGCAGGGATACTGTCGAAGGCGAAAATCAGATCGCAGAACTCGATGAACACCACCGTCATTACCAGCGGGCCCAGATGCAGGCGTCGCTGCATGAACTTCACCACCGGATGGTCGAGGGCGTTGATCTCTTCCTTCTTGTTCCTGTTGAGGAACATCTTGGCGCCGCTGTAAACCAGGAATCCTCCGAATATGAGCAATATCCAGGCGAATCGGCTGATGAGGGCAGCACCCGCAAAGATGAAGACGAAGCGAAGCACGATGGCTCCCAGAATACCCCAGTTCAATACGTGCTGGTAATCTTTCTTGTCCACTCCGAACGACGTGAAGATCATCATCATCACGAAGAGATTATCCACCGAGAGCGTCTTCTCTATCAGATAACCCGAGATGTAAGAGATGGTCATGTAGTGGCGATATTGCTGCAGACTCCCTTCATAATCGTTCGGATCCAGTTTGAGATGAGAAGCATAGCGCGAGGCTATCAGCTTCAGGTCGTCGAAGTTCTCTATGCCGTGCACCATATCGCCATGAAAGTAGATGAACACGGCGAAGGCGAGAGCGAGAATAATCCATACAGCCGTCCAGGAGCCGGCTTCCTTGATGGAAACCACATGCGCCTTTCGGTCGATGACCAGCATGTCTAATACGAGGATGGCGGCGATGAATATCACGAAGCCCACCAAAAACATCGATTCAGTAAAAACATGTTCCATTTTTCTTTTTTCCTTGTCTATTTTATATAATACCTAATTTTATAGTTGAATCTTCATATTCATTTCATCCGTTAGAAACGTGGACGCAAAATTAGGAAAAATATCTGGAATAGCGAAGGTTCCGGTGCAAAACTTAATTGTATTTAACGTGAAAGATGAGAATGTAACGGGTTTGTAATATATTGGAATGTAGAATATAACTTTTGATTTCTCGAAAAATACTCCTGATTTCTCGAAAAATCCCCTTCGTTCTCGTCGTTTTTTTATAATTTTGCATCATCTTTTTATGATCATAGTCATATTTGATTCTGTAATTATAAGTAAAACTGACAATCTCGCCAACTGCCACAACAAAAATGCGCCAACTGCCACAAAGAAAAAGCGCCAACTGCCACAACGAAATTGGGTCAACTGCCACAATAGAATAGAAAAATAACAAGGTTTAACTGTTTTATGTGCTTGATATTCAATAAAATATATTATTTTTGCATCAGAAATTAAAAATGAGATTTTATGAAAGAATATAAAGCAAGAATTGCAGATAAAATATTGGCAGAAAAACTGGATGCGATGGGAGCTGTTTTGATAGAAGGTCCTAGGTATTGCGGTAAGACTACTCTAGCCAGCCAACAGGCTAAAAGTATCCTGTCTATGTCTGATCCAGATACCATGGAACAGAACATAGCCATGGCCAATACCAATATCAAACTGTTGCTTCGGGGTGAAACGCCACGTTTGATAGATGAATGGCAAATAGCACCAAAGTTCTGGGATGCCGTGAGAAATGAAGTGGATAAGCGTGATGATGATGGGCAGTTCATACTGACCGGGTCTGCTGTACCACCTCGTTATGACGAAATCTTTCATACGGGAACGGGGCGTTTTGCCTGGCTCAAACTCCGAACGATGAGTTTGTGGGAATCAGGAGATTCTACCGGAGAGGTGAGCCTAGCCAAATTGTTCGCAACTGACAGGACGGATTACTTCGTAGAAGGAATCAACCCAATCGACTTGGAGCATCTGGCGTATTTGACTTGTCGGGGTGGCTGGCCGAAAGCTTTGGATAAGAAAAGCAAGCAGGCTGCTTTACAGCAGGCCATTGAGTATTTTGAGGCAGTAACCAGATTCGATGTATCCCGTGTAGATGGAGTCAACCGTGATAGTGAATTGGCACGGAGGATTATGCGTTCGTATGCGAGAAATCAAGGAAGTCAGGCTACGGCAGGTACCATTTTGGCAGATATTGCCAACAATGAGAGTACTGAGGTTAGCGAGAATACCATCTATTCCTACATCAAGGCTTTGAAGAAGATATTTGTGATAGAGGATTCTACAGCCTGGAACCCGAATATGAGAAGCAAGTCGGCGATACGTACTTCTGATACCAGATATTTTACCGACCCTTCGATAGCAACGGCTGCATTGGGAATGGGACCGGATGACTTGATCAATGATTTGAGTACGTTTGGCTTATTTTTTGAAACCTTGTGTGTGCGTGATTTGAGAGTTTATGCCGATGCATTAGGCGGCTCCGTTTATCATTTTCGTGATAGAAATGGTCTGGAGTGTGATGCTGTGGTTCATCTTCGTAATGGTAAGTATGGGTTGATAGAGGTGAAGCTGGGTGGCGACAAGCTCATAGAGGAGGGCGCAAGAAACCTGGTGACATTGGAAAGTAAAATCGATACCGATAAGATGAAGTCCCCATCTTTCAAAATGGTGCTGACTGGTGTCGGTAAATATGCCTACCAGCGTCCGCAGGACGGTGTATATGTTGTGCCGATAGGGTGCTTGAGAGATTAGGAATCTATTTCTTGTTTCCTTTCTCTATTAATGGTACGTTATGATATTGACTATAGATAATAGTCATTAGATATGGATAAAAGATAAAGGGTTGTAATCATCGGAAAGATGGATTGCAATCCTTTATACCTTTTTATATATAAGAGTTCAATAACTCTATCGTATCTGATGGTTCCTTAGTTTTTTCGTTGGTAATAACCTTTATTTTGTTGGTCTCATTGGCAGAATCATTTTTTTGCAAAATATTGCAACTAAATAAGCGGAAAAATATTTTTTATGATGATACTTTATGTTTTTTATTTTTTTCGTTGTGTTCTCAATATTTATTTGTATTTTTGCACTCATTCTATAAAGCGATTCGCTATAGATAAGAAGATAAACGGAATAGATATGACTAAGTCAATTTCAATAGATATAAACAGAATCGATATATCGGAGGATGAGATAAGTAAGCTTTACTCAGGTTTGCTTGACTCGTTGTTGGTAGATAGAACCCGAACTCATTATTCTGGTTCTACTTCATATCTTGTCTGGGGTACAGATGACTACTCCTATATGGGTGAATCATATGCTAAGGATAAACCAATTACACCAAACCTCGTTACTGGTGAAAACAACGGCATCATCAAACCTCGTATTTTGAAGAATGAAGAACTTCGCAAATCAAGAACCGAGGATAAAGCGGAAGTATTTACACCAGCCTGGATATGCAACTCTCAGAACAATTTGCTTGATGATGCTTGGTTCGGGACAGAAGGGATATTCAATACAGAAAATGCTGATAAGACTTGGACTTCTGTTCCAAAAGGTCAGATACATATACCTGATAATTGTAATTGGAAGCAGTATGTAAAACTCCAGAGACTGGAAATGGCATGTGGAGAGGCTCCATATCTGGCAAGCAGATATGATGTCACAACAGGTGAAATCATTCCTGTTCAAGACAGAATTGGTTTGCTAGACCGCAAATTCAAGTTGATAAATCAATTTACCAAGAGCGAACCAACAAAGTTAAATAAACGTGAGTGGCGAAGGTGGGCTCTCAGAGCCCTGCAATCTGTTTATGGATTTGATTGGCAAGGGGATAATGTACTTCTTGCTCGTGAGGCTTTATTGTTGACTTATATAGATTTCTATGTTGATAAGTGGGGAAAATTTCCTTTAAAGGAAGCTCTGGAAAAGCCTGTTGAAGTCATTTCATGGAACATTTGGCAAATGGATGGACTTCAAGGAACATTGCCTGGAGTAAAGGGTATTCCTATCCTGCAAAGAATGTCAAATAACCAAGAACTATTTGAAGACGAGACTCTTTGCCTGATAAAGGAATGGCATAAGCAGGAGCCTCCTGCTGGTGAAAATATAAGATTTGTTGATCTCATCAATAATAAGTAATATGGCAAAGCATAAACCTACATACGACTATACACTCATCTATGCGTTCAGTATAGATGATGGCAGGCATGACAATATGCTCAAAGTGGGTAAGGCTACTATCAACTATTTTAAAAAGTGGCAAGACCTTACCCCTGATTGCGAACTGTTGATAAAGGCTGCAAAAGCAAGAATCACTCAAGAAACAGGTACCGCAGCTATTGAGTATAAACTGGAATATACCGAACTTGCTATCTATGAAGCTGATGGTGAGGAATTTGGCTTTGATGATCATGATGTACATGATGTTTTGGAAAACAGTGGTTATCATGCTGTTGAATTTGCTAATTTGGAATACAATCCAAAGGAATGGTATCCTGTAACGGTAGAATTGGTAATAAAAGCTATTAATGCAGTTAAGCATAATCAGTCACTTCTTGAGAGAAAGGATTGGAAAACTGCATCTGCAAGAGAGAAAAAGACAGAGATTGTACTGAGAGAAGAACAGGAGTTGGCTGTTACAAAAACTCTTACTCAATTTCTGCATGGTTCCAAAATGCTGTGGGATGCCAAAATGCGTTTTGGTAAGACACTGTGTGCCTTGGAAGTTGTCAAGCGTAAGCCTTTTAATCGTGTATTGATACTTACCCATCGTCCGGCGGTTCGTGATGGTTGGTTCAAAGACTTCAATTTGTTGCAGTTGCCAGGATTCCACTATGTAACTCGTGTAAAGAATAAACTTCTTGTGGATGGACAAAAGATTGCAGGTGGTTTGGAGGTGCTGAAACAATATACCGAGCATGATCCAGACTATAAATATATTTATTTTGCATCTATTCAGGATATCCGTGGCTCAAAGACTGTAAACAAGAAAAGTAAGTTTGACAAGAACAACGAACTTTTCAAGGAGAAATGGGATTTGCTTATCATCGATGAGGCTCATGAGGGTATTCGTACAGAACAAGGAAAGGCTGTAGTTGCAGAGTTCCAAAAGAACAAACAGATGAAGAGCCTGTATCTCTCAGGTACACCATATAATATTCTAAAACTTTTCAAAGAGAAGGAAATCTACCGATGGGATTACAATATGGAGCAGGATGCCAAGGAACGTTGGACCAAGGAGCATCCTGACGAGAAGAATCCTTACGAGGGATTGGCTCGCTTGAATATATGTACTTACAATCTTGGTGAAGTGATGACTAATTATAGTCATGACGAAAATGACTATTTCAACTTTACAGAGTTTTTCCGTGTTGACGCTGATACGGATAAATTCGTGCATGAAGATGATGTACGTGCTTTTCTCAAACTGATGACTAAGGATGGTGAGAATAAAGAACTCAATTATCCTTTTGCAACAAGCGAGTATCGTGATTATTTTCAACATACACTGTGGTCTATTCCTGGTGTAGATGCGGCTCGTTGTCTGAGCGCTATATTGCGTGAAGATAAGGAGGATAACTACTTCCGTGACTATGAAATAGTAAACATTGCTGGCAAGGGTGATAGTGATATTGAGCGTGAAAACGAAGATAACGCTACACGTGTTAAGAAGGAAACTGAAGCTTTGGCTAAAGTGCAAAATGCCATCAGAACTCATGAGAAAACAATTACTCTGACTTGTGGCAGATGTACGACTGGTGTCAGTGTACCAGAATGGACGGCCGTCTTGATGCTGTCAGGTTCATATGAGACGAAGGCTGCTCGTTATCTTCAGACCATCTTCCGTTGTCAGACCCCATTCAAGGGAAAGACAAAGCGTGAATGCTATGCTTTCGATTTTGCTCCTGATCGTACATTGACGGTTATTGATAATTATCTGACAGAAATAAGTCGTGGTAGTGGCAGCAAGAATTTTGGTCAGAAGAAAGCTCAAGAGACTGAACGCTTTCTGAGATTTTGTTCTGTCATTAGTATTGATGGAAGCAAGACAGTCAATTTTGATACTCGTAGCTTTATGAAGCAGGTTAATCGTGCCTACTCTGAAGAGATTATGAGAGGACGTACTCGTAAACTATTTGAGAATTTAGATAATATTAGTAATGATGTATTCGAGTTGTTGAAAAATATAGATGCTAAAATGTCTGTGTCTTCATCTGGCAAAAAAAACAGAGGGAAGATAAAGGTTAGCAGCGAAGGAGTTACTGGCGAAGGTGCCACAACAAGCTCTTCATCTTCGGGGACAGTTAAGGAACCTAAAGAACCTAAAATTGGCAAGAAGAATAAGACCAAGGGCGATCAGGCATATGAGATACTCGAAAAAATTATCATTCGTTTTCCTATGCTCATTTATGGAGCTATGGATAAACTGAGTGATTCTTTTACCATAGATAAATTTGTCAAGGATATCGACGAAAAATCCTGGGAGGAGTTTATGCCTAAAGGATTAACCAAAGCAGACTTCATTAAAGTTGCACATATAATAAAGAACGAACGCTTCATGGCATGGGCAGAATCTATCTATGAAAAGGTCAATGCTTTAGAAGGCAAGCCTGTTGATGAACGTGTAAATGGAATTGCTGATATTATCTCAGAATTCCGCTATCCCGATAAGGAAACTGTTCTTACTCCTTGGCGAGTAGTCAATATGCACCTGAGTGATACTGTGGGTGGTTATGATTTCTTTTGAGAGAAACATAGAGATGAAGATCTCTTGTCTGAGCCTCGGTTTGTGGGTGAAGACAGAGAAGTAACAAAGCGTGTGTTCTTTACGCCAGCGCCGAATATTCTAGAACTCAATTCAAAGACCGGTCTATATCCATTATATATGGCTTATACGTTGTATCGTCTTCAATGTAAAAACCAACAAGGTTTTGGTCCCGAGTTGACTAATGAAGAAAAGGCTGACGTATGGAAAAAAGTGATAGAGAAGAACATCTTTGTGGTTTGTAAAACCAAGATGGCTGAAAGAATTACCAATCGAACACTTGTCGGTTTCTCTAATATTAAAGTCAATGCAAAGTGTTATACAGACGTACGTAATAATAATGCAGACATCATAGAGACTCTAAAGAACAATCCACAGCATTTTGTGGAAGATGTGAAAAATGGTAAAGAATTTTGGAAAGCAAATAATAATAGAAATATGAAGTTTAATGCAGTCGTGAGCAATCCTCCTTACCAGGTAGGAGTAAACAAGGAACCTCTATACCATCATTTCATTAGTATAGGTATGGAGATTGGTGACTTGGGTACATTGATACACCCTGGACGATTCCTGTTTAATGCAGGTAAAACTCCAAAAGCATGGAATCAAAAGATGCTTAATGATGAGCATTTTAAAGTTGTAAAATATTGGAAGAAGAGCGATGAGGTGTTTGATGCTGTGGACATCAAAGGCGGAGTTGCTGTAACTATGTGGGATAAACAAAACGTTATAGGACCAATTGGTACATTTGTTCTTCATGATGAATTACGTACAATACAAGAAAAGGTAGAATCACTAGGTGAAGAGTCTTTCTCAAAATTAGTATATTCACGTGATTTGTACCAGTTAACCGAGTTGTTCTATAAAGAAAACCCTGAACTGGAAGGAAGACAAAGTAAAGGGCATCGTTTTGATTTAGGTACTACTGCGTTCTCGCTTTTCCCAGAGGTTTTCTCGGATGAGAAGCCTGCTGGTGACGGCTATGCTCTGGTTGTAGGCAGAGAGAATGATACGAGAATTGCAAAGTGGATAAAGAAAGAGTATTTAAAGTTGCCAGATAACTTTGAAAGCTATAAGGTCGTTGTACCAAAATCAAACGGATCAGGACATTTTGGAGAATCTTTGTCTTCTCCATTTGTTGCGGCTCCATTTCATGCTCAAAATACGACTTTCTTGAGTATAGGTAAATTCGATTCTATATTTGAAGCTGAAGCGTGTCTTAAGTATATAAAGACTAAGTTTGTACGTTGCATGCTTGGTATCCTGAAGGTGACACAAGATAACCCAAAAAGTGTTTGGTTAAAGGTTCCTCTTCAGAACTTTACGCAACAATCAGGCATAAATTGGGATTTGTCTATCCCCGAACTTGATGCTGCTTTATACCAAAAGTATAATCTCACGCAAGATGAGATTGATTTTATAGAAAGTAATGTAAGTGCGATGCAATAATGTTTGATAATATAAATGATTTGAAACAATGGCTGTAGAATCACATGATAAAAAGTTTGATGTCCTTTGTGTAAAGCCCGGTTGCCAGACTTTCAGCGCAGTTTGGTATGGGATGATACGAAGATTACTATAGTATAAAAGGGAGAAACTTTAAATATCCCTGCTTCATTAGAAATAACAGGTGTAGGTAAAGTTGCTTTCCGGTACTTTCATCAAAAGGTCTTCTATAAAGGGTTGTAATCTTTGAAAAGATGGATTGCAACCCTTTATTTTCTTATCTGAAATCCATAGTGAAATGGATGATAAAAAAATCGCTAAGTTGTTTATAGTAAATTAAATACACTTAAATATGGGTTTTAGGTGCATTTTATTTATATGTAGCATAAAATATACAGAAATTGAAAAAAAAAATAAGTAAGTTTGTCTTATTTTTGAAATATTTTTGTTAATTTTGTAGGCGAATGGTGGGTGGTAAGCCAACACAGGATAACAGCTTGCGAAACTATCGCCACCAACTTTCTTGGCTTTGCCTGGAAAGGAGGAATTTATTAACAACTTTGCTAAAGGCTGGCAGAGGTAAAAATAAGTAAAAATATGAATTACAATGCTTTAACAGCAAAATCAGTTGAAATAATAGGTAAATGCCTTGAGCAATGCTTATGTACCAAAAAGAACTCTTTCGTGGCCGACTTTTTTGGCAATATCTCTCCTTTTGATGAAGAATTTTACACTTCTTCCCTTGTTGATTCTAAGAAAGTAGAAGATAGATTTGTCGATGCCCTAGTAAATGCTTCTATAACTAATGATTGCGATGCTTTTAAAAAGTATCTTTCTGAAATCCTTGTTGAAGCAGAAGGGCATGAATGCGATATTAAAAAGGCAGGTGCCGAATGGGTTCAGATGTATGCTTGTGATACTCCAACTTGTTTTAGGGATTATGCTGCTTATCTTGAACAAGCAGAGAAATTCGCTAAAATTGAGGAATCTTTCTTTAGACAATTTTGCAATACAAGAAAGCATGGTCGAAAAATGTGGAATTCTGCAGGAGCACCTATTCGCCATGACCTTCATAAGTCTTCATCTGTATGCAGCGATAACTATTCAATATCGCTTTATACTTTAAAGCAATGTGCCGGTAAAGACGCGATGCAGATTTTTGGTCTTTATAAGAGAATTATTTCTTGTTTCCTTAGCACCTACAGATATGCGCAGGGTATTGATCTTTATGCTCAAAGCCTGCATTCAAATCCTATCCAGGCACGTATCATTCTAAATAGAAATATCGAGCAAGCATTTTTTGATTTGAAAATTCAGGATGCGAATAATATTGATAAAGATATGATTGACTTGGCGAAGAGAAAAATAGATGCACGAATGCTTAATAGTATCTATAACAAGACTATTATGGATCTTGCTCCTTTTTATTATCATTATATTACAACAGGACAATTCCATTGGTTTTCTATACTTCTTAAAGATAAGGAAAATCATTATGGCAAATTAACGGAGATAGAGCATGATATTTTCAAAGGAATCAAAGATCCTATGCTGCGTGAGAAAGCTGCTTTAAATACACGAAAACTCATTTATAATTTTGCTAAACTGCAAAATACAAAATATGAGGGATGCAATCATCAGATGAAAACTCTTACTGATGGCGAGGTTCTGGCATTCATAGTTGAAGATATGGATCTTTCTGTCAGACTTACCTGTCCAATGAAAAAACTGATGAGGGAATATTTTTGTAAACTGCGCAATCAAGAGAAAGATGTAGATAAAATATATAAGGCTTTTAACTATGCAAAGAACAATATGTCTGATCATGATAATAAGAAAAAAGCCTTTGATAAAAAAGTGAAAGAAATTCTCGATTCATAGGATTTTTTGTATATTCGCATACTAGTATTTAGGATTGTCTATTGCCGGCAATCCTTTTTTTTATCCTTATAACTGATAATTTTTATCCTAATTGGGATAAAATAATAGCTAAGTTATCCTAAATAGTCTTACCTTGTAATAATAATAGGCTGTTTTTATTCTAAGCGCACTTTTAAAGCTCATATTTATCCTAAATTGCTAAAAAAAGAAGTCTAGTAAAAGCTGTCCGATTCTTATTTTTTCTTACTATTTTTGCAACCAGAAACCAAGATAGTAATGCGCATTAAGCTAGATTCTTGGAGCATTGCGATATATAAGTCTCTCGCAGTGTTGGTTTCTTGCAAAAGATGCCTGTTGAGGCTTTGGGAACACATCTTTTGCCATTTTATTATGAAACATAATAATTATGTTTGTATGGGTAGTTTTGAGTCAAGCTCATCTGCCCCTCGCCACATCGGAGAAATCCTCAATGAGTATTTACTCCACAGCAACGCCCCTCCGGCTGCGGCTTATCGCAAGCACGTGCAGGAGATGATGGCAAGTAAGGGATCTGTTGATTATATCAAGAAAGGAGGACGGTATGATTAATATAGATTCTAAAGAGAAATTGGATGAGTTTATGGCTCAGGAAACTCAGCAGCAGACTGAATCCCAGAAACAGGCTCAGACTCTTGCTCCAGGGGCTGTTCAGCAGCAGGACAAGCCTAGCTTTTTCAATGTGTCTCCTTTCAATGACTACCGGATGGAAGGACTGAGGATGGATCCACCAAAGGAACTTTGTCCCCATATTCTGGTGGAACAAGAGACTACGATTCTCTTTAGCGGTCCAGGTGTGGGTAAAACAGTCCTCGCCATGCAGATAGCTTTTGACTTGGCAGAACAGGGAATGCGGGTGCTTGTTGTTAACTTTGAGCTTTCGCAGCAGCAATTGGCTTTGAGATATCCCAACAAGGAGTTTCCTAATACGCTCTACCACGCTAGCATCGATTATACCAAGATGCACGATGTTACCGACCAGAACCTGATTCTTCCTGAGATTGAGCGACTGGCCGTGGAACGGAATATAGAGTTGATAATCATTGATAACTTTACCAATCTCTGTATCAATTCTAAGGAGGCAGCTGAAGCAGGAAACATCATGGTGAAACTGTTAGCTATGCGTATGACTCACAACTGGACCATGCTCATACTTGCCCATGTGCCTAAGCGCAAGCAGGGCGATCCGCTTACAATCGACGACCTGGCTGGTAGTAAGCTTCTCAGTAACCTTGCCGATAACGTAATTGGTTTCAACAAATCGAAGAAGGACAAGAACATGCGCTACCTCATTCAGCTGAAGTATCGTTCTCTCCCAATCGAACTTGATTTCAAGAACGTGCAGGAACTTACGTTGACCAGTTCTGACGGATGGCTCCATTTTGAATATGGTGGCTATGATGAGGAACGGGCTCATCTGCCAAGATCAAGAGATGAGAAGGCTGAACTGGAGCGTGACATCGTGAAGGAACTCAAGCAGCCTAATGGCTCTTCTTATCGGGAAATTGCTGACAAATTGGGTACCAGTTTGAGTATGGTTCAGCGTGTTGCCAAGAGCAATAACTTGAACAGAAAAGGCAAATAAGCCTTACAAGAAGTAAGTATTTGTATCAGGGATGTATTATTCCGATTTTTGATACAAAATAATACTTAATTAATTGATATAGATATAGTTAGACTGTATCATGAGTGATACAGCTGCTGTATCTGATACAAAGGGAATGTATCAACTTTGATACATAATAACCTTCTGAATATCAATAGATTAATGATTGTTTTGTATCAATGCGGAAATGATACACTCTGATACATTTTTTTTATATTTAAATTTCAGTATAGTATGTATAATGATACAGAAAACAGATTTGTTTTGGAGCGTTATCGTTCCGGTGGTTCCAACCGCTATGTCTGTCCTCAATGTGGACGCAAGAAGTGCTTTACCCGGTATGTGGATCTGGAGACGGGCAAATATGTGGCTGATGAATGTGGTAAATGCAATCATACGGCATCGTGTGGCTATCATTATCCTCCGCGTCAATATTTCCATGATCATCCGGAGTTTAGCTGCAAGAAAGATTACCAGACGGAATATGTAAATGGTAAACCCTTACTGGGATTGGGAAACGGGCATCAGTGGGCAGATGAAGCCCGAAACAGAGAGATGCTTTCCCGTAAGAACAGATTGCTGGTGCAACCTCAGGATAGACGACAGACCGAATTCTTCAGCCCCGAATGGGTACAGAAGGCGATGCTGAGACCGAGTGCTTTCAGCATGTGGTTTGAAGGCCTGAACATCGGTGGTGATGCCCGGCAGGTGCTAGCCGATTATTGTGTGGGAGGTACTGCCCGAGACGTCGTTGTGCAGGGAGTGAATTATGGCAGGGCAGTGGTGTTCTGGCTGATAGACGAACAGCAGCGGGTGCATGATGCCAAGCTGATGGCTTATCGCAATGACGGTCATCGGGTGCAGGGATGGGCCAACACCATGCGTTCCATCTGCGAACGTTCTCATGTCGGACCGCAGCTTCAGAATACCGAAAAGGTGCTCTTTGGACAGCATCTGCTTCCCCGCTATCCCGATAAGACGGTATGTATCGTGGAGAGTGAGAAGACATCGCTTATCTGTGCCTGCCGATATCCACAGTTCCTGTGGCTGGCAACGGGCGGATGTGGCAATCTGCAGACCGATAAGCTGCTCCCCTTGCAGCATCGAAGACTCGTGGTTTATCCCGATAGCGGAGAGTATGACAAGTGGAAGGAGCAGATGGCGAAGAGTGGATGCTGGGATTATCGGGTAGTGGACTTCATGGAGCAGTTTGAGGCGAACACCGATATTGCCGATATCCTGTTGGGTGAGGCTCTGCAGAAACCCGAAATCCTGCTGCCACCTCCTTCTGATGTCTGCCCTTTCTAAACATAAGGTTTACGCTCCGTAAGTATCATCTTTACGAGGCGTAAGTATGGGGGTAATAATTTTATTCATTGTGTAATTTCAAAAGATTGATAATATGACAGAATTTAAAGTCAGAGCCTATGGCAAGTCAGAGCTTGCCTGGCTTTATTTTCCAACAGCCAATTCGGCTCATACGGCTGTGAATCACTTGATGGCTTGGGTACGTCGCAACCCGGATCTCGTAAATGGGCTCCATAAGTTAGGCTATCGTAAGTCGGCCAAGTTTTTCACTCCTAAGGAGGTGGCTCTTATCATTGAATACCTGGGTGAACCATAAAAATATCCTTATAAAGTATGCTATCTCACGAAACGTATGCTATCGTCTGAATGACCTTTCAAAATGTTGTATCTTTGCTATGTAAACCAAAGGGGTTTGCTCGATGAAACTCTCTGACGGACAAGGCGATGGATCCTATGCCTTTGAAGGAAAATAGAGATGTGGATTTGACAGTAATTAACTCAAAATTTTGAAAGGTATGATTAAGTACGTTTTGAAGCAGAACAAGAACAAGAAGAGTCTTGCTTTTGGTAAGTGGTATGCTTTCCCTGTGGTAGAAGAGACGATGGATTTGGCAGAACTTGCCAAGCACATGGAGGAGCACAATACGGGATTCACTGAGGCGATGTGCCTGGGTATGATGATTGCCATGGTGAAGTGTATCAAGGAGCAGCTCCTGGCTGGTAAGAATGTGAAGATTGACAACCTTGCCATCTTCAGCGTGGGAATCCGCAATAAGGAGGGAGCCAAGACTGAGGCTGAATTTACTGCGGCAAACAATATTGCCGGTGTGAAACTCAGAGCTCGTGCTACCGGTACCTTGAGCAATGCTAACCTTAACAGTTCTGCCAGTGTGAAGAAGGCTAGTGTTGTGAGTAGTGCTTCAACCAGTGAAGGTGGTAATACTCCATCGGGTGGCAATTCCCAAACTGGTGACAGTTCTTCAGACAATAATGGCACCAATGTTGGCTTATAATACAAATTCCTATTTATAAGTTGATAATTAAGTATGAAAAATCCCTCGTCCGATTCTTTTCGAACGAGGGATTTTACATTATTCTTTTGTTTTCTTTCTTCCTTAAAATAAGGAATTTACTTCTTCTTAGTCAGCACATAGTGCTTAGCCATGGCGCCTTCAGGCTCGGTACCGAGAGAGTCGGTCATGATAAGACTGTTGGCATCCTTCACCTTGAAGTAGGTTGTCTCGCCGCTTGATGGGCGGGTAATTTCTACCACGTTGTTTGCCAGAACCTTGAAGATGCCGCTTGCTTCGTCGTGACCGTCCTTGCGCTCCAGATAGTCAGCTGAGTACTGGTATGTACTGTCGGCATTAAGCGTCAATACAGTCTTGATTCCCGGGCAGTCGGCAGCTGGGAGAGTACCTTCGTAAGTGCCTGCGATAGAATCGAGAACCACATCGTTCGAATTGAGCGAATCTTTTTCTGCATAGCTGAGGCTATCCTGGTCAGCCTCCTTATTATTTGTCTTCTTGCCGTTGCAAGAGACAACAGACAATGCAGCGATAACGGCTGCAGTCAAAACTAATTTCTTTTTCATACTATACTGCTTTTTTAAGTGAATACTTATTTTATTGAATACATCCCTTCTGGGTTTATAGAATGCTTCCTTTAAGAGTCCTTCTCCTGGGGATGAATTCTTTTCGCAAAAGTACGCTTTTATCTGTTACGAGCAAACTTTTTGCATAGAATTTATAGAATATTATACTATTTTCTCAATTGATGATGACTGGCACAATCTCTTCTTCGTCAGGCCAATGAGGCAGATAGAGGAGCGGGCGAGGGGTTCCCCCCAAGCCCGTCCAGTCTATCTGTTTCACAAAGTCGAAATCGGGAGGACCGAAGTCAAAACTTCTGCCATAAAGTACGATGGCACCTCTGCCTTCGTCTATCTTCCACAATCCGCCGCCGTAGGTGCATTGCTCGCCTGGAGCCAGCATGTCGCGATGCAGGTAGACGTGGCCGAACTTCAGCACTCCGTCTCTATTGATGATGAATTTCTGAAACATCTCTATTTCTTCTCCCAGAACATTTTGTCGATGAAATCATAGCGCTTCTCCATCTGGGCATCAGACTTCACGACGGTATTTACGTCAATCTGAAGCACAGGGGCTACGGCCTTGCCGTTGGTGGATGGCCACTCAGGCAGACCCAGACCATTCGGATTGCCGGTCTTTACAAAGTTGACGTAATACTGGTTGAAGATGTCGCTGATCATGTAATCGTCAGGCTGCCAGTCGAATACGCGGTTGGTTGGCAATGTGCCCATTGCATACTCGATGTCGGCAGAGTGAACGGCACCCTTATCTCGTGGAGCAGGAGCTGCACCTTCCTTGGCATCTACCACGCCGCCAGCCAAAGCTGCCACCTTGCCCTTGATGGCCATGGCAGGACGAGGATGACAATAGCGGTAGCGGTAAACTGGCTGTCCGCCGGTCAACTTGTGCATGTTGCCCCACTTCCAGGTAGAATAATCCAGGAAGATATCTGAAGCCAGATCTACACCCGGCTGCTCCAACACATCCTTGTCGCTGTTGATTCCGTAAAGACGGAAGAGTTCATCGATGTTCTCTTCTCCGAAAGTAGCCTTGGCACCAGCCTTCAGATTTTCAACGGTAGGTTGTTTGCCCATCAATACCGCCCATGGAGTCATCTCCTGGTTGTTACCGCCAATGAGCAGAGGCACTTTGGTCTGTTCGCCCTTGGAAAAAACCTCTATAGGCTGTTCTTTCATGAAATATCCGTCGATGTTATAGACCGGAACGGCTCTTATGCCCGCCAGCTTCATCAGTTTCTCGGCAGGCAGGGCACGAAGTTCGTCGAGGTTCTTCATTCCTACGTTCTTTTTCACCTTCTTGCCTGTTTCCTTACCCATCTTCTCTGCTATTTTCTGGGCAAGCTGCACGCCTTTCTCCTCGGCTTCCTTCTGGGTGGCAATCTTCTTGAATCCCATCACCGAACCGCTGGAACCCATAGCCTGGGCAAAGAGTCCCTGGCAGAGAGGAGAAGCCATCAGGGCGCTTACAGACATGGAACCAGCCGATTCGCCCACGATGGTGATGCGGTTAGGGTCGCCGCCGAAGGCCTCAATATTGTCCTTCACCCACTGGATGGCAGCCACCTGGTCCATGAAACCATAGTTGCCGGAACCCTTATAGGAGGTCTCCTTGGAGAGCTGAGGATGAGCGAAGAAGCCGAAGATGCCTTCACGATAGTTGGCTGTGATGGAGATGATTCCCTCGCGCGCCATTGCATCGCCCGCATATCTAGGTTCGCTTCCGCTACCGGCCATCAGTCCTCCGCCGTTAAAATAAATCAAAACCGGCAGATGCTCCTTCATGGTCTTTGCCGGAGTCCAGATATTCAGATAGAGGCAATCCTCGCTGTTGGTCTTCGTACCGAAGTTCATATCGCCGAAGATGGGTTCCTGCATCGGGTTAGGTCCGAACTCCTTTGCCTCGCGAACGCCCTGCCATTTCTGGGCTGGCTGAGGAGCCTTCCAGCGGAGATTTCCTACCGGTGGGGCTGCGAATGGAACACCCTTGAAAACAGTGATGCCTGAGAGGTCTTTTCCTTCGAGAATACCTTCAGCAGTCTTTACCTGAGTCTGCGCCATCATTCCCATAGTAGGGAGCAGAAAGGCGATGGATAAAAGTAGTTTCTTCATATCTTAATCTTTAGTTTCTTAAATTTCATAGAATCGTTTTGCAAATCTTGATTATGCATTTCTGCAATGATAATGCAAAAATAAACAAAATATCGGTAACTAGGTTTGTTTTGTTCAATCTTTTTTTATATTTTTGCACTAAATAAACAAAACAACATATTATTTAATCTTTAAACCCCTAATGATTATGATGAAAGGTTATGAACAGAAGAAGTATCCGGTAGCCACCAAGCGCTACGTGCAGTGGTTGGAACTGGAATCTGATGAGGAGGCTATCCGTGAATATCGCCGCCTGCATTCAGAAGGTGTGCAATGGAAGGAGATTCGTGACGGAATCCGTCAGGTTGGTATCCTGGAGATGGAGATTTACATCTTCGGCAACCGACTGGTGATGGTTGTAGATGCTCCCGTAGATTTCGATTGGGACAAGAAAATGGCAGAGCTCGCCACCCTTCCTAGACAGGCAGAGTGGGAGGAAGTGGTAGGCAAGTTCCAGAAGTGCGGCAAGGGTGCTACGAGCGACGAGAAGTGGCACATGATGGAGCGCATTTTCTATCTCTACGATTAAGCACTCTCAACGATTAAGCACTCTCTACGATTAAGCACTCTCTACGATTAAGCACTCTCTATGATTAATTACTCGGATAATCTTTGGAGGGAAGGATTATATTCCTTCCTTCCAAAGTTTTTTCAAGAAATCGAGGATGTAGATACATTCGATTTCTCCTATCTTTCGATTTATCGGGTCGAGCGATACTATCATCTGTCGGCTTTCCGGGTAATCAGATGCAAAAGTCTTGAGACCTTTCAGATGCCTTGGCAATACTTCCTCTACAGATTTTATTTCAATGGCAACTCTACCGTCACCTATCACGGCATCCACTTCTTGTCCTGTATAGGCTCGCCAATAACTCAATTGTTCTGTACTTTCCTGGTAGGAAAGCCAGGCTCTTAATTCCTGTATTACCAAGTGCTCAAAGGCATGACCATATTCTGCAGTGCCTCTAACCAGTTCCTTGCGATGCAATAAATGGTTGGCGACACCTACATCAAAATAATAGAAGCGGGGAGCCTGTACCAATCTGCGCTTCTTCGTCTTGGTGTAGGCTGGAATGCGAAAACCTAAAAGAGTATCTTCCAGAATGTCGAAATAGTTGCCTACGGTATTTGCGCTTACTCCACAATCCTGGGCGATGTTATTGAGGTTGATGATCTCACCATCTGTCAGGGCTGCAACTTCTAGAAATCGCTGGAAAGAGTTGAGGTTTCTCACCAAAGCTTCTTCCTTGATTTCTTCTTTCAGATAAACATCAATATAGGCTGAAAGACGTCGATGCGGATTCTTTGCCAGGTAATGTGGGGGCAACATTCCATAATTGATGGCTCGTTGGAGATTGAAGTCCGGAATCTCGGCACTAACGAATGGAAAGAGGTAAACCGGATAAGCTCTTCCGCCTAAGGTGTTGTAACCCTTTCGCTTCAGTTTTCGGGCACTGGATCCGCATAGGATAAATACGATTCCTTTTTCCGACATCAGACGATGCACTTCGTTGAGTAGTTCAGGCACTTCCGGTATTTCGTCTATGATGACCAATGTTCCCGTCTCTTTATCTGAAAGCATCTCGTAGAGCAGGGAAGGACGGCGTTTGAATCGTCCTTTGATGGTAGTATCTAATAGGTCAATATAGATACAGTCAGGAAAAGTCTGGCGCAAGAAAGTGCTTTTTCCTGTTTGTCTGGCTCCAAACAGAAAAATGCTGTCTTCTAAATCATTGTCAATATGGCATATACGTTTAATCATAATAGCTCTTTTTATAAGTTTCTATTGCGGATTTTCATAGATTATCCGCAATAGCGTTGCGGATTTTCATAGAATATCCGCAGCAAAGATACGATTATTTTAAGAAACGAACAAGTTTTTGGGAGGATATTTTCTTTTTTCTTCTGTTTTCGGTCAATAATCTCTAAAAAATAGTAGAAGTCTCGTTTTTTCTTCGTATCTTTGCCGCTGAATGCTGGGAATACGGACATCAACTGTTGGTAATGAGATGTTCTGATGTCTGCATCAATGATTGATAATGAAAAATTTAACTCATAACATAAAACAGTAAAATATGAAGAAAAACCTAAATGATTTCAAGCGTCTCTTGCTGACGGCTTGCTGCACCTTGGTGCTTTCGTGTGGCTGGGCAGCGGTCAACGAAAAACCTTTTGTAATCCCTGAACTCAAGCAATGGAGCGGGGCAGAGGGAATGTTTACCCCATCGGGCAAATACGTGGTGAAGGGCGGAAAGAACGCCCAGGAGGTGGCGAAACTCTTTGCTGCCGATTACCATGACCTGGTGGGAAAAACGCTCACGCCTAAGACGGGAAAGCCCTCTGCCGGCGACATCGTGCTGGTGCTCCAGTCTGCTAGGAAATCAGCCCGACTGCTCGGCAAGGAAGGCTATCGCCTCACCATCAGCGACGTAACTACCATCACGGCTTCTTCGGTAGAAGGACTGGTATGGGGAACCCGCACCGTGCTGCAGCTTTCAGAGCAGCAGCGTTCGGCAGGTTTCGTGCTGCCAAAGGGTTCTGCCCAGGATACGCCTGCCTATGGGCTGCGAGGCTTCATGATGGATTGCGGCAGAAAGTTCATCCCGATGTCTTATCTGCGCTCGCTGGTCAAGATGATGTCTTATTACAAGATGAACACCCTGCAGATTCATCTCAACGATAACGGATTCCGACAGTTCTTCGGTAACGATTGGGCGAAAACTCCGGCAGCCTTCCGCCTGGAATGCGACACCTATCCGGGACTCACGGCGAAGGATGGCAGCTATTCCAAGGCTGAGTTCATCGAACTCCAGAAACTGGCAGAGCAGTATGGCGTCAACATCATCCCCGAGATAGATGTGCCTGCCCATTCGCTCGCCTTCACCCATTACAAGCCGGAAATCGGTTCCAAGGAATATGGCATGGATCATCTCGACCTCTTCAATCCCGATACCTACAAGTTTGTGGATGGGCTCTTCAAGGAGTATCTGGAGGGCAAGAACCCCGTGTTCCGGGGCAAGGTAGTGCATATCGGAACCGATGAGTATTCCAACGCCAAGAAGGAGGTGGTGGAGAAATTCCGCTATTTCACCGACTATTATATTAAATATGTGGAGTCGTTTGGCAAGCAGGCAGCCGTTTGGGGCGCACTTACTCATGCCAAGGGCGACACCAAGGTGAAGTCGGAGAACGTGATGATGCATTGCTGGTACAATGGTTATGCTGACCCGAAGGAGATGAAGCGCCTGGGCTACAAACTGGTGAGCATTCCTGACGGATTGGTTTACATCGTTCCGGCAGCGGGCTATTATTACGATTACCTGAATTGCCGGTATCTTTACGATTCTTGGACTCCGGCGCAGATTGGCAACGAGAAGTTCGAGGAGAACGACCCTGCCATTCTCGGCGGAATGTTTGCCGTATGGAACGACCATGCGGGCAACGGCATTACGGTGAAGGATATTCACGACCGACTGTTCCCTGCCCTGCAGACGCTGTCGGCAAAGTGCTGGACGGGTGCTGCTACATCTTTCTCCTTTGAAGATTTCAATCGTCTTCGCCTTGCGCTCAGCGAGGCTCCAGCGGTAAACGAGGCAGCACGCTGGCAGAAGGGCAAGCTGCTCAGGATAGAGACTTTGAACCCTGGTCAGACCACGGGCGAGAAGGAAGTGGGCTATGGCTATCGGGTGGAGTTCACCATCGAGGGAGCCGATGAGCCGAAGGGCACGGTGCTGTTCTCGTCAGATAATGCCACCTTCTATCTTGCCGACCCTGAAAGCGGTCAGCTTGGTTTTGCCCACGAGGGTTATCTCAACAAGTTCAACTACAGGGTAGAGAAGGGCAAGAAGGTAACTCTGGCGATTACGGGCGACAACAGGAAGACCTGTCTTTATGTGGATGGCAAGTTGCGCGAGGAGTTGGGTCCTATCACTCTTTATGCGATGCAGCAGAAAGACCTGGCTACATTCCAGAAGAGCGATGCTGCTGCCACTCAGCCTATCGTGTATAATCCTTCAGCCAAGATGTATTATCAGCGCACGCTGGTGTTCCCGCTCCAGGAGGCAGGCGATTTCAAGAGCCGGATTACGGGAGTGAAGGTGGAGCAGAAATAGTCTATAAATGCCCATAAATTGCAACCGCGGAGACTCTGGTGCGCTCTTGGAATGACATAGCTGTAGAAGTTTTGGATAGATATCAACATTTAATGACAGACAACAAAATAGATTGGCCATTTAATCGTTATATTACTATATATGATTAGGGTATAGTTTTATTTTGAGAATAATATGAAAAAATGGCATTTATGGGTGGCAGCTTCCATCGGCTTGGTGGTCATCGCCGGAATGATGATTCGGGAGTTTGACGTGGAAGTTTTGAGCAGGATAGAATTGTCTCCGAGATTTTTTCTGGGGGTAGGTTTGGCTGTATTGCTCTTTGCCGTCCAGAATCTGATGCTCACTCTCCGTTTCCGACATCTTTGCCAGCGCAAGTTGTCGATAGCCGAGGCGTTTCGCATCAATGTACTTTGCGAGTTTACTTCTGCCGTTACTCCTTCGGCGGTGGGTGGCAGTGGCTTGGCTTTTGTCTATCTGAACCGTGAGGGGATATCGATGGGCAGAAGCATCTTCACTATGTTTGCAGCCCTGCTGGCTGATGAGGCATTCCTTGCCATCAGCTGCTGCCTGTTGTATTTCTGTGTTCCATCGCATCTGCTTTTCAGTCTGGCAGATGGAGTGGGAATGTCTACGGATACAACAAACGAATGGGTCAAGGGTGGAGTACAGGTTGTCTTCGTCGTCAGCACCCTTATTGTGGTTGTCTGGACAGCCATTCTCTATCTCTTGTTGCTGCATCGTCCCCAAATTTTGGGATGGGTATTGAAGGGGTGCTGCAAGATTCCTTTCCTTCGCAGATTCCTGCCCAAGGTAGAGAAGTTTTCCGAGGAGATGACGATGGCTTCGGAGGAGGCAAAGCTGGAGGGCGTAAGATTCTGGCTGCAGCTGATGGGTTATACTTCCCTGGCGTGGTTGTCGAGATTCGCCATCGTGGTAGCTATTCTCGTAGCCTTCCATTGTCAGGGCAACATGCTGGTGGCTTGGTGCAGGCAATGGGTGATGTGGATGATTTCCATCCTGAGTCCTACGCCCGGCGGAAGTGGCGTGGCGGAGTTGATGTTCCGCCTTTATTATGCCGATTTCCTGCCCGATGCCTCGGTAGCCATCCTCGCTGCCATGCTCTGGCGCGCCATCTTCTATTACCCTTTCCTGGTGATGGGCATCCTGGTCTTGCCGAAATGGATTGCTAGAAACTGACATAGAGTCGGGCACTGAGCGTCGTGAAATTTCCATTGTCGTTTTTGATGTACTGGAACGATGGCTGAAGGGAAATGGATTCCGTCAGCTGTCTTTTCCAGGTTACTTCCAGCGAATATTCTGAACCCTGCTGGAAGCGGGCGTACTGGCCCGACAAGCCGCACTCGTTCTTCTCGTCCTGATAGGCACCGTCCAACTCTGCGTATCGGTAGCAGGCATTCTGATGACTGGTGTTCTCGGAATATTGCACCATGCACGAAATGTTCTTGTCGCCAGCCTTCCATACACTCTGCTCTCCATAGACCCACCAGGCACAGGTTGTTTTGCCCTTGGATTCATCGGCAGAAACCATTTCGCCATCCTCGTTTATCGGATATTGACGGGTATGAACGGCAGCACCTGCAAAATATTTTCCACCTTTATCGTTGTACTCCAACTGCGACATATTGAAGATTCCATCCTTCTTCGGGCGGACCAGGAAAGGATTGTCGTGGGCTTTCCAGCCATTATATCCCGCACCATTATACAGACTGTTTCTGAAAGTCCATTTTCCCTTGGTTACATCAAAGTAAAGGGTCAAGCCTGAATACGGATAGTTGGCTATCGGATAGCTGGAAGCAACGGTAGGAAAAATTCCCTCAGAACTGTTCTGGAAAAGAGCCGTAACATCAGAGGTGAAGAAATCCTCGTTCACGTTTCTCACACCCACAAACAGATGGCCCGAATTCCACTCGTGCATGTAGCCCAGCACGGCAAGCATGGCGAAGTTATTGTCTGCATCTATGTTCGAAAATACCTGCCAGTCATCAATAATGCCATCGTTGGTCTTTGCCACATGCAGCGTAGCCGCCTCGAACGAATCCTTTCCTTTTCCTATCGGAACACTCAGTTCCAATCTCAGCTGATTGATCAGATTGGTATTCTTGTTCATGTCCCATTGCCATTCAGAAATATACTGTCCGTTAAAGCTCTGTGCATGAGCAAGGCAAATATTGATGCTGCCTAAAATAATAAAAAAAAATCTCTTCATTCCTTTTATGTTTTTATATTGTTTCTTGCGCACTTGCCTGCCGCTTGCGAGTATCTTTAATTCACGCTGCAAAGGTACTGGGTATTTCAAAATCCTGCAATACTTAATAAACGGTATTTTCATTTCTGCTAAATAGTGGAGGCTTTATCTTTATCCTCATTTCTAGGTATTTTTATTTATTCTAAACAGTTTGGGCTCCGTCTGACCCTCTATTTTCAGGTAATCAGAGGGAATTAATAATAATATTTTTTAAAAACTTTGCCTTATCAGATATTATTCGTACCTTTGCGTGGTCTTTAAACAGTTTTATCAGTAAGAAATCAGTTAAAAATCAGTTTAATCAGTTGGAAAAATGAAGAAGATATTAAATCCATATTTGAACAAGGAGGGTTACAACTGCGTTTGCTGTGCCCCCAACAATCCTGTAGGATTGCATCTTGAGTTTTGGGAAGAGGGTGAGGATGTGCTTACCATCTGGAATCCCGGCGAGAATTATCAGGGCTGGATCAATACCCTGCATGGCGGAATCATCAGTATGCTGATGGATGAAGTGGCAGGCTGGGTTATCAACCGCAAACTGCAGACCACGGGTGTGACGATGCAGCTCAACGTGAAGTATAAGAAGCCTGTGATGACCACCGATTCGCAGATTACGGTGCGTGGTCACATCGCCAGTCAGCGCCGTAATATCGTTACCATCCACCTGACTCTGGAGAACTCCAAAGGCGAGGTTTGTGATGAGGGCGAAGCCATCTACTTTACCTTTGGTCCTGATAAAGCCAAGGAGATGGGATTCGACAGCTGCAAGGTAGAGGGGGAGGAATAACTCTCCCCACTTGTTTGTAATGCTGGAGTCTTTCTTGAAGTTGATCATGCTCAGTCTGCGTTTAAAAGTTCCTTAAATCACAATTCCCCAGAAAGCCGTTTCCTGCCCATTTTGTGGTCTTCATTGATGACCGGCGCCTGCCATCTATTAAGACCAGTCTCGGTCTCCATAGATGACCGACTCTTGGCACAAGAAGACTGTTCTTTCGATTGCCGGTGCAAAGATACAAAAAATCATCCGAGGATGCAATAGTTTTCCCCTTACTTGATTTCACTTTTCCCCTGTTTTGTGAAATGGGGTAATGGTAAATCATAGTCATCCGGTCATTAAGCCCCCGGTCATTAACGGTCATTAAGGAAAATCAGTTCTGGTCATTTAGTCCTATAGTATAATATTAAATATTTTAATATTATACTATACACCATTTTCGCCGCCCCCGAAAATCCTTAATGACCGATAATGACCGGGTTCTTAATGACCGGATCAGGCTTCTGAAAGTTATTCGGAAAGGATGATGTTTGTTTGTAAGATAGTGACAGTCAGTGGAATAGTTTGCACAGTGCTTCTGCAGAGTACCATGCTTTGTACAGCTAAAACCGTACATATTCCTCTTCGCTCTATCCCAGTTTTTTGCTCTTTTTTATGAGAATCTTGGCAAAATATATCAAGAAGTTCCTCGTTTTCCCCCCTTCATTCAGCCTTTTACCCCTCTTATTTTTGCCTTCTGAAGGGGTGAAAAGTGCCATCGGAACTACTTTTTCTTGCTCTTAAGAGCATTTTTCTCCTTCTTTCTCTGAAAAAAAACAATCCTGCCTTTCTTGTCATTTTTGCTTGGGTAATGTGATTTTCTGTTGACAATGGAGTCTGGCTATTTAGGGGATAAGGTCGTTAAGGTCATTAAGGTCAAGGTCATTATCGGTCATTAAGGTTTTCCAATCCCTTAAAAGTCCTTTACGATTTGTCCTGAAAATCGCCTTTACTAAAAGAGTGGTTTATGGGGTAAAATCCATGTTTTATAAGGGTAAAATACCGCTTTTTTCGGAAAAGTGTGGTTTCCAGCCCTCGTTTTTATAGGAAAAGTGTAGTTTTTTAACTATTGATTTATAGGAAAAGTGTGTTGTCTATATTTATAAAAGAGACTTCTTGGTTTGAATGCCAAGAAGTCTCATAAATCAATTTTTCAAAGCTAGTTCTTATTTTCTTATTTTCTGAATTTCCTCCAGTGGAAGCTCTGTGGCCGTTGATACTTGCGCTTCAGAAAGTCCCATTGACAAAAGGCGGTAAGCTGTGGCTATCTTTTCTTTCGCCATTCCTTTCGCCATTCCTTTTTCCATTCCTCTCTTCTCATCAAACTTTCTGGTGGCATATATATCACGCATATTCTTGATGTCCTCGTCATAAAGCTCAAGTTCCTCGCGGGAGAGCTTGCGGAGGTCGCCTATCTCTGCCAATTTGCGGAAGACTGGATACTTCTCGCTGAATGGCATCTGCTCAAACATGTTCATATTCTTCATTATATAAATCCAACAATCAAATATATCCATACACTCTGCCTCCGTATGCTTGTCGAACAATGGCAACTGGAGGTACACAATACGTATCCTGTCGGACACTCGCTGGCGTGTCTGCAAATCGGTAAGCACCAAGTCGGTACGAAACTCTTTTAGCATCGGACTTTCCGACACGAAGTCCATGAAACACACCGTATAGACTGGAGCCAAATGATAGTCCCAGATTCCACGAACGCCCTGCTGCACGATGGCACGTGCCGTGTAATACAATGCCCTGTCGGCAAAGTATTCCTGTTCTTTCTTCTGCATCTCAACGATGATATGCTTGTCCTCGTTTGTGACGCAATAGACATCGAAGACCACACCACGGTCATCGGGGCGCAAGCCAAGTTTTTCGGTCTTGGCAAACGTCACGTCCTTGATTACCAACTCGTCTTCAAACAGTCCGTTGAGGAATGTTATCAGGCATTCTTTAGTGTCCTCGCTTCCAAAGATTCGCTTGAAAGCCCAATCGACACGTGGGTCTATAAATCTTCCCATCTTCTTACGTTTTATAAGGTCGTGGACGCAATATTGCAATTCTGCTGCGAAGATACACTTTTTTATTGAAACTGCCAAGAAATTCTAGGATTTTCTTTCATTTTACGCTAATCTCAACCTCAATGAATTAAGCACTACGCTTACGCTGGAGAAGGCCATCAGGGCACTTGCCCACATCGGGGTTATCTGGAAATCAATGCCGAAGATATGAAGGGCGCCGGCTGCCAGCGGGATGCAGATGATGTTGTAGATGAACGCCCAGAAGAGATTCTGCCAAATCATGTGAACCGTCTTCTGACTCAGTTTTACGGCTTCCGGAAGCGCCAGGAGGTCGTCGCTCATCAGCGTAATCTGTGCTACATCCATCGCCACATCCGTTCCCTTTCCTATCGCCATGCTCACGTTGGCAAGGGCAAGGGCCTGGGTGTCGTTGATTCCGTCGCCCACCATTGCTACCTGCTTGCCTTCGTCCTGAAGTTTCTTTACCAATGCCTGCTTGTCGCCAGGCAGCACCTTGCTCTGGTAATGCTTGATGCCGGCTTTCTCTGCCCAGTAATGAGCCGCTTCCTCCTTGTCGCCACTCATCATATAGACCTCTATTCCCCTTTCCTGCAACTGCTTCATTGCTTTCTGGGCATGAGGCTTGAGGGTCTCTCTCGTCTCCAGGTCCAAATCCTCCTGCTTGGTGAAATCGATGTTCTGGTTAGGAATGGTGAGGGTGCCGGTCTTGTCGATGACGAGGGCGTTGATCTTGTGGAGATTCTCCAGCGCCGACGCATCCTTGATGAGAATCTGCTTCTGCGCCGCCTTGCCGATGCCCACCATCAGGGCGGTAGGAGTAGCTAAGCCCATGGCGCAAGGACAGGCGATGACCAATACGGCTACGGCTGCAAGGATGGCCTGCGGAAGAGCAGCGTTGCCGCCTATCAGCCACCATATTAAAAAGGTGATGAGGGCGATGGCTGCCACGGCTGGAACGAAAATCAGAGCCGCTTTATCCACGATGCGCTGCACGGGCGCCTTACTGCCCTGTGCCTCCTGAACCATGCGGATGATGTGTGCCAGGGCGGTGTTCTCGCCAATCTGCTTGGCTCTCATGCGGAGCTTTCCCTGACTCGGAATGGTGCCAGCCAGCACGTTGTCGCCTGCCTTTTTCATCGCCGGAGTCGGTTCGCCGCTGATCATTGCTTCATCTACATAGGCAGCATCGGGAGTCATGAAACTCTCTGCCTGGGTAACCACGCCATCCACCGGAATCTTCTCGCCGGCTCTTACCTCTATCATGTCGCCTATCTGAATGGTGGAAATCGGAACTTCCTCCATCTTGTAGTCGTTGGTGCCTTCTATCTTCTCGTAAGTCACCAGTCGGGCGGTTTTCGGCTGCATTCCCATCAGTTGTCGGATGCTGCTCGCCGTACTGTCCTTTGCCTTTTCTTCCAGGCATCTGCCGGTCAGCACGAAGGTGATGATCATCACGGAAGCATCGAAATAAGTGTGCCATTCTATGCCTCTCGCTCCCCATACCATTTCTCCGAAGAAGGTGTTGAAGGTGCTGAAGAGGAAGGCGATGAGGGTGCTGAGTGCTACGAGCGAATCCATGTTTGCCGTATGATGCAAAAGCTGCTTCCAGGCGGAAACGTAAAACTGTTTGCCGCAGTAGAGCAGGTTGGCGAGTGCCAGGAGCAGACAGATCTGGTTGGCGAAGGAACTCGAGTGATGAGCCGAAGCAACGCCATCTGAAATCATATTCTGTTCCATACCCAGGGAAATCCAACCCATGGAAAAACACATGGTCAGGATGGCGAAGAGCCAGGAAGCGAGGGTTCGGCGGCGCAGGAGGGTGAACTCACGACGATTGATTTCCTCCACGCTTCTGTTGCTTTCGATGACGAGGTCGTAGCCGGCGTTGCTGATTTCCCGTTTCATATCTTCCAGAGAGATAATGTCTGGGTCATAATCTACCAGGGCAGTTCGGCTCGCCAGGGAAACCGAGGCGGAGTTGATGCCCTCTAGCGACTGCAGCTTCTTTTCTACATTGGCAGAGCATACGCTGCAAGCCATGCCTATTACTGGAATTGTTTTCTTCATCTGTTTTTTATATAAATGTTATGAATTTTATAAGCAGAAGCTTTCATATCTGCTTTTCTGCCTGCAAAATTACATATTAATTATGACCCCCACAAGATTTATGGAAGAAATATCCTGATGGATAGATGAAAACCACTATAATAAGGTAGATGAAAAATGTGGTGGCTCAGGTAAGGGAACAAAAAAAGGCAGGTTCCAAAATGCCTTGGAATCTGCCTCAATCATTTATGGGAGATGATTATTTGACTTCGATATTCTTGGTAGCCTTAGCCTCCTCCTTAGGAGCAAGCTTTGGAATCTCAACCTCAAGAACACCATCAGCTACCTTTGCTGAAATCTTCTCACGGTCAGCGTCCTCAGGGAGTGTGTAGCTCTGCTGATAGTTGCTGTAAGAGAACTCGCGGCGCAGATAGTGCTCGTGCTTATCTTCATCCTTGTGTTCCATCTTGTTCTCGATAGCCACATTCAGGTTGCCATCGTTATCGATGTTGATGCGAACCCATTCCTTCTTCAGTCCAGGGGCTGCAATCTCCATCTGGTAAGCTTTCTCTGTCTCCTTTACGTTAATGGCTGGAGCGGTAGCATTCATACGTGGCATCAACTCTGTGTTGAAGAATGCGTCATCAAAGAAGTTACTCAACCAATCTGAATTATTATTTCTACGTGCTAACAACATAATTAAAACCTCCAATTTTATTTTACTCGTCCTCTCGGTTCCTTGCGGTCCCGTCGGGATTTCTGCTTGTTATTTATTTATCTGTTCTTTTGATTGCCTTCGCCTCGAAACTCCGTTGTCCTTTCGAACTCCTTCGTCTTTTAGCTTCAGCTTTCACTCTTATGTTGAGCAACTTGCGTGCCAGTGTCGGATTGATGACAATATTGGCAGCAAAGTATAATTAATTTAAGCTTTGCTGCCAAAATGGGAGGCGGTTTCAAAAATAAAAATGTAACTTTGTCACCGAGATTGAAAACAATCACAAGAACAAAGATTATAACATTTAAGACAAACCATCAGTCTGCCTCGCCAGAGTTTCGAGGGTTGGGATTCCCAGACCAATACCATGCGTGTGGTTCCCGGCAAATATTAAAAGAGAAAGCTCGCCAGGACTTTGAGGGTCTTGGTGAGCTTTTCTTCTGTCTTAACTCTTAGGCCTGCGTTTTTTTGAAGTTTTTTCAAGGAAATGGACTTTGAATCACTCTTTTTTATTATATTTGCAATCGAAAATCGAATTGAACCTTGACTAAACGATGAAATAGTTATGGAACAGAAGTTAAAAACTATATTTTATGCGATGGGTGCGATGATTCTTGCACCACAAACCCTCAGTGCTCAGTCTGTGAACATTGAAGGCCTAGACTCCTTGCGCTTATCAGGTTCGGTGAGTGTAGTGGAGCCTGAACTTCTGAAGAAGGGTGTACTCAATAATGCCCTGGATGCCTTGAGCGGACAGACGGCAGGTGTTAACGTCACTACCAATGGTCTTGACCGTATTGCTATGTTGAACTCCGTCCGGGTTCGCGGTACAACTTCTATCATGGGCGGCAATGATCCTCTGGTGATTATTGATGGTGTTACTTCTGATGTGGCGACGCTTGCTACAATCTATCCCGCCGATATAGAGAGCTTTACAGTACTGAAGAATGCCAGCGAAACGGCACTCTATGGTTCCCGTGGTGCTTCGGGCGTTATCCAGGTAAAGACCAAGAAGGGTACGGGTAAGGGATTTCAGATTTCTTACGAGGGAAACTATGGTATAGAGACGATGTACAAAAGTATGGAGATGCTCAATGCCGCCGAATACATAGCTGCTGCACAGAAGTATGGGCTGGAGTATAACAATAAGGGATATGATACCAATTTCCGCAAGGCGATTACCCGAACCGGAAATATCCAGAACCATTATCTGGCCTTCAGCGGTGGCACTCCGCAGAGCAACTACCGCGCTTCTTTTGGCTATATCGACCATAGCACGATTATTCGGAGCAAGGGCTATCGTAATCTGGTGGCTAAGATTGATGTTACCCAGAAGGCGTTTGGCGATAAACTGACGGGAGATTTCGGCGTGTTCGGTTCGTCTTTCAAGAACAATGATATCTTCGACAGTCAGGCGCTTTTCTATTCTGCCGATGCCATGAATCCTACTTATCCTTATGATAAGCTGAACGGCAGTTGGGTGAAGAATGGGGCTGCATCTCAGGTGAATCCTCCCGGTATCTTGCTCAAGGAGCGTAATGATACGAAGAACATGAACTTCAATGCTCATCTGAAGTTGAACTATGATATGACAAATTCTCTGAGTGTTTCTGCCTTCGGAGCATACAGTTATGCTTCCAACGAGAACAACCAGTTCTGTCCTACCTGGGTTTGGGCGCAGGGCAATCTCTATCGTGGGGAGTTCAAGAGCGAGGACTGGCTTGCCAATGTATCGTTTAACTATCAGCATTCGTGGGGAATCCACAATCTGAAGGCAATGGTGGGTGCAGAATATCAGAAGGATATCCGAACGGGATTCTGGACTTCTGCGAAGGGAATCACCAACAACGACATGTATTACCATAACATAGGTGCTGCTGCATCACGGCCTTTCGGTGGGACAGACAGCAACTACGAAGATCCGGCCCTGGCTTCTGTGATGGGCAATGTCGACTACACCTTATATAATAAGTATAGTCTTTCGGTTTCCATGCGTGGCGATGGTTCTTCGATGGTGGGCAATGACCATACCTGGGGTTTCTTCCCATCCGTCTCTCTTTCCTGGGATATGAAGCAGGAGAAATGGCTCCGTTCTCTCCAGGAAATTACCATGCTGAAACTGCGTACGGGCTATGGACGCTCAGGTAATCTTGGCGGAATATCTTCTTATACCACTTTGAATACGGTGCGGCAGAATGGTATTGTTTCGGTGAACAGTTCTCCTACGGTTACGATGGGAATGATTAGCAATAACAATCCTGATCTGAAGTGGGAAACCCGCGCTACCTGGAATATTGGAGCCGATTTGGGATTGTGGAACAACCGGCTGGTTCTGACGGCAGAATATTACTATTCCAAGACCACCGACATGCTCTATGCCTATGATGTGCCTGTTCCGCCTTTTGCCTATGATAAACTGTTGGCAAACCTGGGTTCTATGAGCAACCAGGGTTTGGAGGTCGGCATTTCCTTCACTCCTATCCAGAAGAAGGACATGGAACTGAACATCAATATGAATCTCTCCTGGCAGAAGAACAAACTCCTCTCGCTGAGTGGTGAATATGACGGAATGCAGATGTCGGCAGCCGATATTACTGCGATGGGTGCCTTGTCGGGTGCCGGTCAGCATGGTGGTTACAACAATGTGGTCTATCAGATAGTTGGTCAGCCTTTGGGGGTATTCTATCTTCCTCATTGCAAGGGAATTATAGAAGATGGAAATGGGCATTACCGCTATGATATCGAAGATTTGGACAAGAACGGAACCGTAGATTTGAGTGATGGCGGTGACAGATATATTGCCGGTCAGGCTACTCCTAAGGTAACGTTGGGTTCCAATATCAGTTTCCGTTATCGCGACTGGTATCTTTCATTGCAGATGAACGGAGCCTTCGGACATAAGATATTCAATGGTACGGGCTTAGCCTACACCAATATGTCGAGTTTCCCGGATTATAATGTGCTGAAGGGAGCTCCTGAGAAGAATATCGTTGACCAGAATGTTTCTGATTATTGGCTGGAGAAGGGCGATTATCTCAACTTAGAGAATCTCACGCTGGGCTATGATATCCCTATCCGAAAGGGCGTGGTGCAGTCGCTCAGAGTTTCGGCGAGTGTCAACAATCTTGCCACCATCAGCAGTTACAGCGGCTTGACTCCGATGATTAACAGCTACGTGGTGAACAGTACGATGGGTATTGATGATAAGCGGACTTATCCTGTTTACAGAACCTTCTCATTGGGTTTAAGTGTTCAATTCTAAAATCAGAAAGTTATGAAACGATATAGATTTTTATTTCTGCTGCTGGCGGCATTGTCTATGACATCCTGCCTGGACGAACATCCTAAGGATCAGTTGGACGAGGATGCCATCTATGGCTCTGCATCTGATATTTATATCAATGCCGTGGCTTCTCTCTATAATTATATAGGTGGAGCTAACGAGAGTGAGGGCATCCAGGGCACCTGCCGTGGCATTTACGATTATAATACGCTGACCACCGATGAGGCGATGATTCCGATTCGAGGCGGCGACTGGTATGATGGTGGCCTCTGGAATGCCATGTACCAGCATCGGTGGGGTGCCGATGACCAGTCTCTTTATGATACGTGGAAGTACCTTTATAAGGTTATCGTGCTGGCTAATAAGTCTTTGGATATTATCAGCAACAAGTCGGCCCTGCTTTCTGCCGCACAGCAGGAGGAATATCGGGCAGAGGTAAGAGCTGTCCGGGCTATGTTCTATTACTATGCTATGGACATGTTCGGTCGGGTTCCATTGGTCCTTTCCAGTGCAGAACAGCTCCATTCCAGCCTGTTCCAAGGTCAGACAGATCGCAGTTCTATCTTCCAGTTTGTCTTTCAGGAGTTGCAGCAGGTATTGCCTTCACTTCCCGACCAGCACAGCAATAAGGAAGGCAATTATTATGGTCGCATCACCCAGCCGGTAGTCAACTTTCTGTTGGCGAAGTTGGCTTTGAATGCAGAAATCTATATGTATGATGACTGGACCCAGGGTTATGCGAGCCGTCCGAAGGGAAGTGAGATTCATTTCTCTGTGCCGGCTTCTGCTGCCTCTTTGCGCAATGGCGATAAGGTGGACTGCAGGAAGTTGAATGCCTGGGAAACCTGCATTTATTATTGTGATAAACTGGCAGAAGAAGGCTATGTCCTGGAGTCGGATGATTCATTCAATTTCTCTACGCATAATGAGACATCGAAGGAGAATATCTTCACGATTCCGATGGATAAGAATATCTATACCAACCAGTTCCATTATCTCTTCCGATCTTACCATTATACGCATGGCGGTGTCTTGGGATGGGGAAGTGAGAATGGTACCTGTGCCACGATTTCTACGATGAAAGCCAATCATTATGGCGAGGCTGATGAAGATGCCCGTTGCAAGATGAACTTTGTGGCGGGAGTGGTAAAGGTAGATGGTCATGAACTGCTGATGGATAATGGAAAGCCGTTGGAGTATCAGCCTTTTGAAGTGGCTCAAAACCTGACCAACAGTAAGTTTGTCAAGACGGCTGGAGCGAGGATGGCGAAGTATGAGGTGGATAGAACCTCTTATATGGACGGCAAGTTGCAGAGTAACGACATAGTTCTTTTCCGCTATGCAGATGTTTTATTGATGAAGGCAGAGGCAAAGGTCCGAAACGGAGAGAATGGTGATGAGGAGTTGAATAGGATTCGTGCCCGTGTGGGAATGCCTTACCGTAAGGCTACGCTCGATAACATTCTGGAAGAGCGGTTGCTGGAGTTGGTATGGGAAGGATGGCGTCGTCAGGATCTCATCCGTTTCGGCAAATTCACCGGTGCCTACGATCTCCGTACGCCTCTTCAGGGTGAATCCTCCGGCTACACCACCGTCTTCCCGATTCCTCAGAAATGCATTGATTTGAATTCTGAATTGGTACAGAATAAGGGATATGTCAATATTTTGAAGTAAAGAAACTTGAATAGTGTATATAAAACGAGAAAAGCTCGCCAGGACTTTGATGGTCTTGGCGAGCTTTTCTCGTTTTATTTCCCGAATCTGGAAGTATCTACTTCTTCATGCTGCTTGGCCTTGTAGCCGCCGAAACGATAGATGAGGGAGAGGCCTATGATTCTGCCAAAGTACATGTTGTTGATGACGTGCTGACCTCGGAAGGTGTCGTGCAGATGATTGTCGCCTGTCTCGAAGATGTCGTTGCAGTAGGCTTTCAGCTGGAACTTGTCATCCTTGAGAGGCTTCCAGGTGAGGGCAGCGTTGAGATAGCCTGAGGCTGGGATGTTGATAATTCCTTGGATGGCGTCGGTATGGACGGAAGCATCGAGGTTGAGAAGCACATGCTTGCCAAAGAGAAAAGTGCCGTTCCACTGGGCTTGACAGAACCATTTGCTGCGGTCGAATGGGAGATCATAGAAGTGGGAATTCTTGTCGTTCTGATATACGCCAGTGAAGGTAAGGCGATTCTGCCACCAGTTGCCTATGTTGATTGGGGCTGTGAGCATCAAGCCTACCTGGTTTACATGGTCGAAGTTGACATGCTTGTATTCCATCTCCTTCTTCTTGTCGCTCTGGTAAGGAAGCTGACGAAATTCATCTTTCGAGTTGTTGAAGAAGAGACTTGCCACATATCTGCTGTGCAGAATATAGGTAAGCGAGAGGCTGAGGTCTCGTGATGGCTTCAACGTCGGGTTTCCTACAATCTTTCCATATCCGCCCGCATTATAGGTGGTGAAGTTCTTCACCGACCAATAGGTAGGGTAGTCTCTGTCGCAATCCAAGTCGAATTGGATGATGTGTCCAGCTTTTGGAAGATAGGTGATGGAGAGTGTAGGGAAGAGGTTCCACTCATCCCAGATTGGGGTGTGGTAATATTCTTCCATGAGCGATGCTTCCATCGTGAGTTTTTGGCCGAACGACTTGCTGGCTCCGATATAGAAACACATTTGGTCTTCGGTTTGAATGGTGTTGCCATTAGAAGACTTGTTGTTGTTTTCCTGCGAACTCTTGTCTCTTGATGTGGTGTAATTGATGCCGTAGTTCAAGCCCCAGTCTTTTCCTAAGTCGTGCTCCTGCTTGAGGTAAGCGTACCATTTGTCGATTCGTTGCTGGCTTGTGATGTCGTAAATCTCATCGTAGAGACTGCTTTTCAGCCATTGTTCATCCGGTGAATTATAATAGGTGTATTCTGCTCCTGCCGAGAAGCCGAATGGGGTAGAGTAATCCAGGCGGAAATTGTGAAACTGACTCTTGGCATGGATTCTGAGAAGGGATGTGAAATCGCCATCATCCTCTGAAGTTCCTCTCGTGTTATTGAGTTGTGAGGTGTAGGCAAAGCTGAGCTGATGATCCTTTGCCAGATGATAGTTGATTCCCAGTCGGATGTTGTGGTTGAGATGACGTTTGATATTGTCGCTATGTGTAGAGAAGGCATAGGAAGTGCCATCAGTCAAGGTGTGGGCAAACTCATTTTCATAGTAATAATATCTCTTGCCATGACCGAAGGAATAGAGCATGTCTATTTCCCATTTCTTGTTGGTGAAGAGCAAGGAGGTGCGCTCTGTGTAACTGTTGCGGTTCTGGTGGGTGTAGCCGCCGAAGAACTCGCCTTGCAGGGAGTGAAAGCCTGTGTTGTGCTTCAGCAGGAGGTTGATGACTTGTCCCTTTACCTGATAGCGGGCTGGGGCTGAATAGATGACTTCGGTGTTAGCGATGCGGCTGGTAGGAATCGTTTTCAGAAGCGAATAGAGCTGCTCGCTCGTCATGGTGGAAGTTTTGCCGTCTATCATCACGGTTACGGATTGGGCGTTGAGCGTCAAGGCTTCATCTTGTTCGCTCACGCCAGGCAGTTGCTTGATGGCTTCATAGGCATTGTCCACCGGATGGTTTTTGATGAGTTGAGGCAGGTCATAGGTCAATGTCGCCCCTTTTACCTTTACGATAGGTCGGTTGCCTTTTACCATCACATCGGGGAGGGAATGGATGATGCTGTCCATTCTCAGGGAATCATTTCTGTTTCCTTGTGCCCAGCCGGCAAGACTGATTGCCAGGCAAGCGCTTAATATAACCAATCTTTTCATATTCTTCTTATCGTTTTATCTTTTTATCGTTCTTTCGGAAGAAACCCTCCCGATTTCGGTTGCAAAAGTACTGCAAATATCTCGTGTCAGCAAGGAATTTTGATTATCAAGTCTTATCAGAAGTGTTATTTAGTCTTATCAAATCAGAAATAATTTCCTGAAAAGTATCTTACTTATCTTCTTTTTTATTACTTTTGCAAGCATGAAAGAGAAACGAAGAATATTCATATTGGCAGTTGTGGCTTGCTTTTGTACATTGGTAATGCAAGCGCAGGAAGTGAAGAGTGTTTCTTTGGATTCCGTTCCGAAGGCATCTTTACCTAAGGAAGGTATGTCGTTTAAGGAAGGTATGTCGTTGGAATATTCTCGTCCTTCGCTCGGTAGTTTTCCTGTACTTCAAGGCAAATCTTATTACTCTGAATCGAATGCACCTTGGATGTCGGAAGAAGGAAAACCTTTGGAGATTGCACCGAATGCAATACCTCATATTTCTCTTCCTTCCCCGAATTTGGGTGCGATGGCGGTATATTCTTCGGGTATTGAAGTCCCGGGACTGATGAACAGTCAGACTGCAGGGGTTGTTTATCAACAAAATTTCGGGCGTTTTGTTTTTTCTCCTTATGCTGGGATAGAAAAAATAAACACGGGAGTATATGGATTTGGCAATCTCACCAAAGCTTCTTTTGGTGGACGAATGGCTTATCAGGTAAACGACTGGCTCACAGTGGGATTCTATGGACAATATGTTCCAACGAAAACCTCTGATCCTCGAAGCGTCATCATGTCTCCTTTCAATCCCAAGAGCAGCTATGGTGGCTTCATGGAAGTGATGTTCAATCAACATTGGGGGATAGGAGCCAAGATGGGACGAGAGTTTGCGCCACAAAAGAATGGTAAATGGGGATGGAAGAATACCACGGAGGTTTATCCGATTTTCAGAAAATGAGTATTGAATTCATCTGGAAAAATCTTTAATAAAGGAAAGAATGAAGTTACATCTTAAATACATAGTTGCGCTCGTCATCACGGCTCTGGTCTGCATCTTCGCATATCAGACCTATTGGCTCGTGGGGCTTTATCAGTCTCAGGAAAAGGAGGTTGAAGCAAAAATCAAGGGTGGAATGGAGTACGCTCACTTCATGGAGATGAAGAAGCGAATCGAACGATTGCGCAATGATGATAAAGGGCCTCATAGACAACTGACGGGTTCTGTTGCTTTTTCTATGGATGAAGACGATGATATAGGTCAAAAGGTAAAGGTGAAAAAGGTTCGTGGAGGAAAGATCGTTCAGACTGTTCAAACAACTTTTACCAAGCAAGAGAAGCGTAGTGAAGATGACAAGGACCAGGAATTGATGATGATGATGTCGGGCAAGCTGGCAACTATGGTGCAACAAGCGCTGTTTGGCAAATTGAATGAAATCGCCAAACCAGACATCAATGACTATGACAGTGCATGGGTTGTCAAGATGCTTTCAGACAGTTTGTTGGTGGGCGACGATATTCATCCGCTTCCGCATCAGATTCAGCTTTTTACAGGAAAGAAGGTTTTGGCGAAAGTGACGACGAAGGGGTATGTGCCTTCCGCCAATGCCAAGCAATACCAATATGTGGTTTGTAATGAGGGGGAGGCGAATGAGGAGAAATATGTCCTTACCTTAGAGCCGCTTACGATGACAGTGCTCAGCCAGATGGCAGGCATCCTTGCCACATCGCTCTTCATCATGCTCATCCTGGCTTTCGTCTTCTGGTTCCTTATTCATACGATGCTCAAGCAGAAGACGCTTGATGAGATGAAGAGTAATTTCACCAATAACATCACGCACGAATTGAAGACTCCGATAGCCGTAGCCTATGCTGCCACCGACTCCCTGCTGAACTACGGAATGCTCCAGCATCCTGATAAGGCGCGCAAGTATCTCACCATCGCCCAGAAGCAGTTGCAGACGCTCAGCGGATTGGTGGAACAGATTCTGTCGATGAGTATGGAACGACGGAAATCGATGCTTCTCAATATCGTGGAAGTTCCAATGAAGGAGGTGATTGAACCATTAATCTCCCAGCATCAGCTGAAAGTGAAATCAGGAGTAAGAACGGATAAAAAGGTGAATATTTCGTTGTCTGTAGAACCGGAAAATCTGATGGTTCATGCCGACCGGATGCATTTCTCAAACATCGTGAGCAATCTCATAGACAATGCCATCAAGTATTCTGAAGATAGCGTGAAGATAGAAATCAAGGCTTTCCAAAAAGCCGAGGATGAAGTGCTGGTTTCCGTATCAGATAATGGAATCGGTATTTCCCACGATAAATTGCCTTATATTTTCGACAAGTTCTATCGGGTGACGGATGGCAATAAATATACGGTCAAGGGCTATGGTCTCGGCCTTTTCTATGTCAAGAGCCTGATGGATAAAATGGGCGGTTCTGTTTCCGTAGAAAGCGAGCCGGGAAAAGGAAGCTGCTTCACCCTGCATTTTCTTAAAGGTAAAAGGGTAAAAAAGTAAAAGGGTAAAAAGGTAAAAGAACCTAGTCTCCTTTGCACCCCCGTTCCCAGCGATTCCATCGCTGGTCTCCCAAATCTTAAAGGTAAAAGAAGCAATGAATAAGATAAAAGTATTACTGGTAGAAGACGAAACATCCTTGGCGATGATTCTGAGCGACACCTTGGAGGCGCAGGGCTTCGAGATGCGCACGGCGCATGATGGCGAAGAAGGGCTTCGTATGTTCGATGAACAGAAGCCTGATGTGCTGGTAGCGGATGTGATGATGCCCAAAATGGATGGTTTCGAGATGGTGCGCCGTATCCGCAAGACGGATTCCCGTACTCCTGTGCTTTTCCTCACAGCTCGTTCGGCGGTGAATGATGTGGTAGAGGGATTTGAATTGGGTGGCAATGATTATCTGAAGAAGCCGTTTGCCATCCAGGAGCTCATCGTCCGTATCAAGTCGCTTTGTCATCGGGCTTCAGTGGGAAATATTTCTTCTGAAGAACAGGAAGGGGGGAATGTTTCTTCTGATAATCCGGATGCTGCTGATCAATGGCTCTCCATCGGTCGTTATCGCCTGAATGTTACCAGTCAGATTCTGCAGTTGGATGGTAAAGATACAGAACTGTCACATCGTGAATCAGAAATCCTTCGCATGCTTGTGGAGAGCAAGAACAATGTGGTAGAGAGCAAGGATATTCTCCTGAAACTTTGGGGTGATGACAGCTTTTTCAATTCCCGCAGTCTCCATGTTTTCATCACCAAGCTCCGCCACAAGTTATCTGCCGATGAAAATATCAGAATCATCAATGTGAGGGGAATTGGGTATAAAATGATTTATTAGAGAAAATGACAATGGTTAAAAAGAAGAAGATAATAATTGCTTGCGACTCTTATAAGGGCTGCCTTTCGAGCAGAGAGGTGAATGAGGCGATTGCTTCGGGTGTAAAGGAATGGAATGCGGATGATGCTTCTCCCGAAATAAAGAAATTGTCTCCTGATGCTGCTTCTGAAATAAAGATATTGGATTCAGAAGATGCTTCTCCCGAAATCATTACCCTGGAAATGAGTGATGGGGGAGAGGGAATGCTCGATGCTTTTCTCTCGGCGATGAAGGGAGAGCGAGTGAGGATTCATGCCCATGATGCGCTGATGAGATGGATTGAGGCGGAATACGGAATCGTGGATGATACCGCGATTATCGAGATTGCGCAGACCGCAGGACTGGCTCTGATTGAGCCTGAACAGCGCAACCCGATGAAGGCTACTTCCTGGGGCGTGGGTGAGATGATTATGAATGCTTATCGCCGGGGCGTGCGCCATTTCATCGTGGGCTTGGGCGGAAGCGCCACATCCGATTGTGGCATCGGAATGCTTAAGGCGATGGGCGACGACTGGAAGGAAATCCGCCAGGAATGCAGTTTTGTGCTGGCTTCAGATGTTACCAATCCGCTCTGTGGTGAAAATGGGGCGGCTCATGTCTTTGCGCCTCAGAAGGGAGCAGATGCTAAGATGGTGCAGATGCTGGATGATAGGGCAAGGAAGTTTGCCGAGGTAAGCTCCAGGCATTTCGGATATGATAGGAGTGAGGTTCCCGGAGCTGGTGCAGCCGGAGGTTTGGGCTATGCCTTCCTGCAATATTTCAATGCTGAGGCTCGTCCTGGGGCTGAGCTTCTCTTGGATGAGATTGAGTTTGATGCGCTCATTCAGGATGCTGATCTCGTGATTACGGGCGAGGGACATAGTGATAAACAGACCTTGATGGGGAAACTGCCGCAAAGGATTCTGGAGCATGTTCTGAAGTGTAAGGAATCGGATAAAAGCCATGTGGCTTGCTCACAGCTTGCCGGGGATTGCAAATCCCCGGAATCTTCTTTCCCCCTTGTGTGGCTCGTGTCGGGTGGCGTGAGCGACAGGCAGACGATGCTGGATGCAGGATTTGATAGGGTTATTCAGGTTACTCCGGAAGGAATGCCGCTGGATGAGGCGATGAAGCCGGATGTGGCCCGTAACAACATCATAAAAGTGATAAAGAACAAATAAAACAAGAGAACTTTCGCATGTGGTTCTAGATGGGCTGAAAGCTCAAAAGCTCCTGCAAGACTCTCGCCCTTTACCTTTCCCTTCGGTCGGTGACCGTTGGTTCAGGGCGTGTAGAGCTTGCATGCGAAATTAGAACAAGAAAGTAATGAAGTATATAATTTTTGATTTTGATGGAACCATCGGCGATTCGCAGAGTCTCATTGTGAAGACCTTGCAGGATACGATGCGGGCAAGAAAACTGGAAGTGAAATCGGATGAGGCTTGTGCCAAGACCATCGGTTTAAGACTGGATGAGGCTTTCATCTCGCTCTTCGGAATGAGTGCTGAGGAAGGAATGGAATGTGCGGCAACCTATCGCGAAATCTTCCTGGATAACAAGAAGACGATGATCGTGCAGCCCTTCCCTTATGTAATAGAAACCCTGAGAGAATTACATCGCCAGGGTTTTATTCTGGGTATGGCAAGCAGCCGCAACCATTGCTCGCTCGACGGATACGTGAAGCAGATGCAGCTGGAAGATATTTTCTCTTCTATTGTGGCTGGCGATGATGTAGAGCATGTGAAGCCAGCACCCGACATGGTTTTCATGGCTTTGGGAGAAATGAAGGGAATGAAGAATCCCGTAACTTCAGCAGAATCAGGAGATGTGGAGGATTTGCTTGATGAAGTCTTGGTGGTTGGTGACATGACCTTTGATGTAGATATGGCTCACAATGCCGGTTGCAAGGCCTGTGCCGTAACTTACGGAAACGGAACCCGCGAGCAGTTGGCTTCTGCCGAATTTATCATAGATGATTTTGCAGAACTCCTGGGGCTGGTCTGAGATTAATTACAGAACTGTCGTATGTGGAGAAGTTAATGGAAGTTAGGAAAGTAAGAGGGAAGTTAAGGGACAAATGTCCTACGTTTTACACCGGAAGACTATTGTCTCTTAACTTCCCGAACGACTGTAGGGAGTGATAACTTCTTTAACTTCAACCAATTTCCTCATTTGAGAAACTTGATTTATTTTACAGTGAGGTTCTGTGTCTTTACCTCTTTACTGTTTCCTCCCACCATAATCTGGAAGTCGCCTGGTTCAATCACATGCTTTAATTCTGCGTTATAGAATTTGAGCATTTCAGGAGTGATATCGAAGCTGATTTCCCTGCTTTCTCCTGCAGCCAGATGGATTCGCTGGAAACCTTTCAGCTCCTTGACTGGGCGAGAGATGCTGGCTACCATATCACGGATATAGAGCTGAACTATCTCGTCGGCATCTCGGCTACCTGTATTCTTTAAGTTGATGGTGGCGGTAATCTTCCAGTCATCCGTATTGACTTCATGGCTGCTTAGCTTCAAATCGCCATACTCGAAAGTGGTGTAGCTCAATCCATAGCCGAATGGATAGAGAGGACCATTGCTTACATCCAGACAATTGCTGGCAAACTTGGCAAACTTCTCATTATCGTCTGGTACAGGGCGACCGGTGTTCTGATGGTTGTAGTAGAGAGGCTCCTGACCGGTAGTCTTAGGCATCGAAGTGGTGAGCTTACCCGATGGCGATTTGTCGCCGAAGATGACATCGCAAAGTGCGTCTCCCACTTCAGAACCACCAAACCATACGTTCATGATGGCAGGAATGTGTTCTTTCTCCCATGACAAAACCGTAGGACGACCGGCAAAGTTGAGCAATACGATAGGCTTACCCGTCTTTGCGAGTTCTGCCAGAAGTTCCTGCTGCACATCAGGCATTTCCAGATTAGTGCGGCTTGCGCATTCACCGCTCATGTCGGCTGTTTCGCCCATAGCGCATACTATTACGTCTGCTTCCTTTGCTATCTGCAGTGCCTCGTTCTTCATCTTTACCTCATCTCCCCAGGCTATAGACTTGCCCAGTTCGCCGTTCTTCTGAAGTTCATGGTTGCGCCAGATATTGCTACCTTGAGCATATAATAAGGTGGCTTTGCCATTGAGCACTTTCTCCATCGCCTCCTTGATGGTGGTGTATTTCTCAGGAGCCTGAGCTACACTCCATGTGCCGGCAATATTGTTGCGGGTATCTGCAAGAGGACCAATCAGAGCTATCTTTCCCTGCTTCTTCAGAGGAAGAAGATTTCCTTCATTTTTCAGAAGCACGAAAGTCTCGGCTGCTACGTCGCGAGCTATCTGTCGGTTTTCGGCAGAGTAGATGTCGGTCTTGTTTCGCTTGGTATTGCAGTAGCGGTAAGGATTGCTGAACAATCCCAGTTTGTATTTTGCCTCGAGGATGCGTCGGCAGGCGATGTTGATATCTTCCTCTGTCACCTTGCCCTCAGCCACGCTTTGTGCCAGATGCTTGACGAAGGCATTGGAGCACATATCCATATCCGTGCCTGCCAGGAGTGCCTGTTCTGATGCTTCTTTCAGATCCTTGGCAGTGCCGTGGTTCAGAATCTCGGCGATAGATGCATAATCTGTTACGAGAAAGCCCTTGAATCCCCATTGTTTTCTCAAAACATCAGTCATCATCCAGTGGTTGGCGGTGGCAGGGGTGTAATCTATCAGGTTGAACGAAGACATTACGCTGCCTACGCCAGCCTTTACTACGGCTTCGTAAGGAGGCAGGTATTGGTTCATCATACGTATGCGACTCATATCTACTGTATTGTATTCCTTGCCGCTCTCCACGGCTCCGTAGAGGGCAAAGTGCTTGAGACAAGCCATGATTCTATCGGCTTTCAATATCTCCTCTGTGCGCATATCGGCGCCCTGGTAACCCTGTGTGAGTGCGGCACCCATCACGCCGCTCAGGTAAGGATCCTCTCCGTTACCCTCGCTGATTCGTCCCCATCGGGCGTCGAGTGCAATATCTACCATGGGCGAGTAAGTCCAGTTGATTCCTGCAGCACTGGCTTCCTTAGCCGATACTTCGCCTACCTTCTTCATCGCTTCTGTATCCCAGGAGCAGGAGAGGGCGAGAGGGATAGGGAACATAGTCTCGTAACCATGGATTACGTCCATGCCCACCAGCAGCGGAATGCCCAGACGGCTATTCTTGATGGCGATGTCCTGGAGAGCCTTGATCTTGTCGAGTCCCTTGATGTTGAATACGCCGCCCATGTTGCCTTTTGCAATGTCGCCACCCACCTGGGTGTTCAGGGCTCCACCGGTAGTGATGTCGCCAGCCACCATCAGGTTGAGCTGACCGATTTTCTCCTGCAGGGTCATCTTTGCCATCAGCTGGTCGATATACTCCTTCATCGGCAGGATTTTACTTTTTTGAGTTGTAGTTGCAACTTTCTTCTTGCTTGCAGGTGTATGTGCGATGGCAGGAACCATCAGCGAGCTAGCCAGCAGAAATGATAGTGATATGAATGCTGCTCTCATATTTATATTGTTAGTTTAAAACGTTTATATTGTTAGTTTTTAAAATCTTAGAAGCAGAGTGCTGCTTATGGATGATGGTGTTGACACCAGTTGCTGGAATAAAAAAGGAGAAGACCCGATGGGGGCTTCTCCTTTTTATTTCTCCATCAACTTATTCCTCCATCAACTTGCGATAGCGACCTTTCTTGATCTCTGTATCGCCCAGGCGGCGCGCCTTGTTGATTTCATACTCAGAATAGCTGCCCTCGAAGAAGAAGACCTCACCATTGCCCTCGAAGGCAAGAATGTGGGTACAGATTCGGTCGAGGAACCAGCGGTCGTGGCTGATAACCACAGCACAACCGGCAAATGCTTCCAAACCTTCCTCCAAGGCACGCAGTGTGTTCACGTCGATATCGTTGGTTGGCTCATCGAGGAGCAACACATTACCTTCCTGCTTCAATGCCAAGGCCAACTGCAGACGGTTGCGCTCACCACCCGAGAGAACACTGCAGAGCTTGCTCTGGTCGGTGCCCGAGAAGTTGAAACGGCTGATATAAGCACGTGCATTCACGTCTCTGCCACCCAGACGCAAGGTTTCGTTGCCCTGGGAAATCACCTCGTAAACGGTCTTCTGAGGGTCGATGTCCTTGTGCTGCTGGTCAACATAAGCCAGCTTCACGGTCTCACCCACCTCGAATGTGCCGCCATCTGCCTGATCCAAGCCCATGATGAGGCGGAAGAGGGTAGTCTTGCCGGCTCCGTTAGGACCAATCACACCTACGATGCCGTTAGGAGGAAGCATGAAGTTGAGGTCGTTGAAGAGAACCTTCTCGCCGAACGCCTTTTTAACGTGCTGAGCCTCAATCACCTTGTTGCCCAGACGAGGACCGTTAGGGATGAAGATTTCCAGCTTCTCCTCGCGCTCCTTCTGCTCCTGGTTGAGCATCTGCTCGTAAGAGTTCAGACGAGCCTTACCCTTAGCCTGACGGGCCTTAGGTTCCATGCGAACCCATTCCAACTCGCGCTCCAATGTCTTGCGGCGCTTAGAGGCAGTCTTCTCCTCCTGAATCATTCGCTTGGTCTTCTGGTCGAGCCATGAAGAGTAGTTGCCCTTCCATGGAATACCCTCGCCACGGTCCAACTCCAGAATCCACTCGCTCACGTCGTCGAGGAAGTAGCGGTCGTGGGTTACGGCGATTACGGTACCCTCATACTGCTGCAGGTGCTGCTCCAGCCAGTCGATGCTCTCAGCATCCAGGTGGTTGGTTGGCTCATCGAGCAGGAGTACATCCGGCTTCTGCAGGAGCAGGCGGCAGAGAGCCACGCGGCGGCGCTCACCACCCGAGAGATTGGTAACAGGCCAATCGCCAGGAGGACAATGTAGGGCAGCCATCGCACGCTCCAGCTTGGAGTCGATGTTCCAGGCATCAGTAGCATCAATGATATCCTGCACCTCAGCCTGACGCTGCATCAGCTTGTCCATCTTATCAGGGTCTCCGTAATATTCTTCGAGACCGAACTTATTGTTGATGTCCTCGTATTCTGCGAGTGCATCATAGATTTTCTGCACACCCTCCATCACGTTTTCCTTCACGGTCTTGTTCTCGTCGAGCGGAGGATCCTGAGGCAAGTAGCCCACAGAGTAGCCTGGGCTCCAAACCACCTCACCCTGGGTAGGTTGCTCAAGTCCTGCGATGATTTTCATCAACGTAGATTTACCGGCACCGTTCAAACCGATGATGCCGATTTTTGCTCCGTAGAAGAACGATAGGTAGATGTTCTTCAGAATCTGTTTCTGGTTTTGTGGGATAATCTTAGATACGCCCACCATCGAAAAGATAATCTTCTTGTCGTCAACTGTTGCCATATAATATTAAAATGTATGATTTTTAATTTTTCCGCAAATTTAAGAAGAAAATCGCAAATTACCAAATAAAAAGCGCATGAAGTTAGCTGTTAATTCATTTTTTTATCGTACCTTTGCACTCGCAATTGGTTTGCTGCCACCTTCTGCCGCCTCAGGCAGGATGAGTGCGTAGTGATTAAAAGGGAATCGGGTGAGAAGCCCGGACAGTCCCGCTGCTGTAAGCGTCTTATTGCGGTAAGCACCATGGTCACTGACATTTTTTCGGGAAGACCGCTTGCCATGAGTTTTGCATCTTTTTATGTTTACATAGAGTGAGATGCTGGGAGGACGCAAGTCAGAAGACCTGCCGTTGCCATCGGAAACAATATGATGAAAGAGTGTCTTTAGGATAAGAGATTCCGATGATTCTATCCAACCCCGTGGGATGGGTTCGTGATGGAGACACAGATAATAATATAAAAGATAGAATGAATGAAGGCATTGAGGATATTTTGTCTCGGTGGCTTGCTACTGTTGTATGCACAAGTGGGTATGGGGCAAGATTCCATTCGTACCGAGCACTTGCAGGAAGTAAAAGTGAATGCTCGGCAGCACTGGATACTTACGAGCACATCGCCTCTCCAGCTTTTGGACAAGGGGGATATGTTGAGGCTTGGCGTTACGGATATGGCCGACGCTTTGCACCGCATGCCAGGCATCAATCTGCGCGACTATGGTGGGGCAGGAGGAATGAAAACGGTAGCTGTGCGTGGATTCGGAGCGGGACATACGGGAGTGAGTTACGATGGTGTGCTGCTCAGCGAATGTCAGGGCGGCGAAATTGATGTGTCCCGTTATTCGCTCGACCAAGTGCAGACATTGCGACTCACCATTGGTGACAACGACGACATCTTCATTTCGGCCCGGCAAGCCTCGGTGGCAGCTTTACTTGCCATCGAGACCATGAGCGAGATTCCCATCGACCAGCAGCCTCACCTCTCTACTCAGTTGCAGGTGGGATCCTTCGGATATGTCTCGCCTTATCTGCGCTATGTGCAGAGATTGTCAGATAGGTTCACCCTCCAGGCGATGGGTGAGTATACCTATGCCGAAAACGACTATCCTTTCCTCTTGCGCAACGGTAAATATACTACCCATGAGCGAAGAACCAACAGCCGGATGAACTCGGGGCATGGCGAACTGAATATGCACTGGATGATGGGCAGACGAGCCGATGGCATGAGCCGGAGCCAATTGTGGGCAAAGCTCTACTATTATGACAACGACCGACAGTTGCCAGGCATCGTGAGATTTTATACCGATGTAACTGCCGAACAGTTGCACGACCGCAACGCCTTTGCTCAGGCGAGATGGCAAGCCAGAAGTCTTGATGACCATTGGATGCTGAAGGTGCAAGCCAAGATGAACTGGGCGAGTTCTGCCTATCAGGACACGCTCGTGGCAAATCGGCGCAATGATGCTACCTACTGGCAGAGGGAATATTATACTTCGGCAGCACTGATGTGGATGCCGGATGATGGCTGGGCGGTGGATTACTCTGCCGACTGGATGATGAACTCGCTCAACAGCACCCTCGCCACCGATCTGCGACCTCATCGACATGGCATCCTGCAGTCGCTCTCTGCCCGATATGCGAAGGGAAGATGGGTAGCTCTAGCCAGAATGCTGGCTTCGGTTTACCTCAACAGCGTGGGGCGCAAGATAGAGACTCAGCCAGGCAGCGCCAATCCTGCCAAGGCAGGACAGGCTGCCAAGGATGCACGCCGGCTTTCGCCATCGCTTTCGCTTTCTTATCGGCTCCTGGGGAATGGTACTGCCAGCGATGAACTTTATCTCAGGGCTTCGTACAAGGACATCTTCCGGGTTCCTACTTTCAACGAGAACTATTTCTTCCATTATGGAAGTTCTGATCTGAAGCCTGAGAAAACCCGACAGTTGAATATCGGGCTTACGTGGAAAAAAACTTCTTCAGAAGATGGGGGAAACGGCGAATTCCTGCGTTACAGGGGATGGAATCTTCAAGCAACGCTGGACGGCTACAGCAATCGGGTGACCGACAAGATTGTGGGCGTTCCTTACAATATGTTCGTTTGGCGTACCGTAAACCTGGCACGGGTTGATGTCGTTGGCGTGGATGCTTCTTTGCGTGGCACCTGGCAGATGGCTCCGGGGCAGCAACTCTCGCTGCAAGGGTCGTATAGCTACCAGCATGTGGTGAACCATACCGACCGCTCGTCCAAATATTATGGCAATCAAGTAGCCTATATCCCTCTGCACTCGGGCAGTATTGCCTTGGGGTGGGAGAATCCCTGGGTGAATGTCTCACTTCATGGACAGGGAATGAGCAAGCGATGGGCCAACAATGAGCATTATGAAGGCACCGAAGTGGATGGCTACTGGGACATGGGGTTGACGCTCTATCGTCAGCTGGACGGACTGAGTCTTTTGGGGAAATCCCTGAGAGGTGTGAAGGTCAGAATGGATGTGAAGAACCTGCTGTCGGAGCAGTATGAACTAGTAGGGCATTATCCGATGCCTCGCCGCAGCTGGATGTTAAGCATCGGGTATAACTTCTAGATAGTAACAAAGTAGATTCAAATATAAACTGAAAAAAGACAATGAAAAAGTATTTATTAGGTTTGGCGGTGCTCTTGATGGGTACTGCAGTGATGACATCATGTAGCGACGACAACGATGGTCCTGAGACTTATCTCCAGGTGTATAGTACGGGCGCTTATGTCGTGAATTCAGGTAACATGTATAACAAAATTGAGAGCTCTCTCACAGCCATCGACTATGCTTCAAGCACAGCCACACAGAACGTATTCAAGGCTGCTAACGGTCGTACGCTCGGTAATACTGCCAATGACGGCATCGTATATGGCAACAAGATTTATCTCGCCGTAGACCAGAGCAACACTATCGAGGTAATCGACAAGAAAACCAAGCAGAGCATCAAGCAAATCAAGACCACAGAGTTGCTGGGCAATGCCGAGGGCGCCGAGCCTCGCCATATCATCGCTGGTGGTGGAAATGTATATTTCACTACATACGGAGGCTATGTAGCAGCCGTGGACACCACAAGCTTTGCTCTTCAAAAGAAGTGGCAGGTGGGCAGCTATCCTGAGGGCTTGGTCATCGGTGGTGGCAATCTCTACGTTGCCAACAGCAACTATGGTGCTGGTGGTGGAAACATCTCTTGCATCAATCTTTACAACGACAATGTAGAGACAAAGAATATCGAGGGTGTGAACAATCCTACCAGCATCTATTATGCTTCGGGGCGTGTCTATGTCATCGACAACCCTGTGTATGGACCTGCTCCTGACTATGCGACCACTGGCGAGAATGCCCTCCGTGTGGTACTCTTCGACAAGGGCAAGTCACAGAAGGTGGCAGATGGCAACTATGCTGTATGCGTAACCCCTGGTGCTATAACACGTACGCAGGTGGTTCGTCCTTATTTCTTTGTGCTCAATGCACCTTTTGGAGGCACTCCTAGTGTGAGTGTGCTTGCAGCAGGAAGTACACAACCACAGGCGATGACGCTCTCTGAGATGCCTGTGAGCCCATGCGGCATTTTCGCCGATCCATTGAACGGTCATATCTTCGTGCTCTCTTATAAAATGGGCGATAGTGGCTATGCCGACTATAATGGCAATGGCTACGTAGTGGAGTATGACAGCGCTGGTCAGAAGCAGCATGAGTATGAGACTGGCGTAGGTTCTTGCGCTATGTTCTTTGACTCTGCCTACAAGACAGCATACGCAGAATAAAATGTCGCGAGACAGATGATTATATAACTTATCCAATCCATGGGGAAGTGTCGTTTCGGCGCTTCCCTTTTTTATGTGTGTCGGACAAAGTATATTTTTTTTCTCTAAATTAATGCCACATCTATCACACTTGCACTTAACTCTTTGATTATAAACTGATAACGCGTGGCAATAAGCGCTTTTTTATTGCCACCTTATTGCCACGCATTGCCACGGTAAAGAAGAAATTACGTCCCGATGTAGCATTTGATACGTCCCGACGTAATAACCGTTATGTCCCGACGTACAGTCAGAAACGTCGCGATGCAGTTTCCAGAACGTCCTGGCTGCCATCTGGTAAGGCTTTTCCAACTTTAAGTGAGTCTCTTTTGGACTTCAAGTAAGCTTCTTTTGAACTCCAAATGAGCCTCACTTGAACTTTACGTAAGTGTTATTCCAACTTTACGTAAGTGTTCTTTATCGGTAAATAACTCTCCGTCGGTAGAGGAATTAGACTTGGCTGCAATACGCTTTTTTCTTGAATTACCAAGGAAAAAAATGTTTTCGTCATAAAATCAATAGATTTATTTTGTATTGTCTTCGAATTATATTATCTTTGCAAGCAAACTTTAAAAGAAAGGATATTTTATGGATGCAACTTATATTGACCTGACCATTCGCCTGTCTCTCGCCCTGCTTTTAGGAGGTGCGATAGGAATAGAGCGAGAATATCGTGCCAAGGAGGCTGGTTTCCGTACTCACTTTCTCGTGGCATTGGGAAGTGCGCTCTTCTGTGTTGTTTCCCAGTATGGATTTGGATTTGATTTAAAGGATTCTTCCCGTGTGGCTGCGCAGGTGGTTTCGGGCATTGGATTCCTGGGCGCCGGAACGATTATCTTCCAGAAGAACGTAGTGAGAGGTCTTACCACGGCGGCTGGTTTGTGGGTGACAGCGGCTATTGGTCTGGCGTGCGGTACGGGAATGTATATGGCTGCAGCTATTACCACGGCGATGGTGCTGCTGGGACTGGAAGTATTGAACTACTGGATTCCGCAGTTGGGAACAACTACCGTCGACTTGACCTTCTCCGCGCCATCGCGTGAAAGTGTGAAGGAGTTTATCAAGCAAATCAAGCAGAAAGGCCTGGAAGTTCATTCCTATGAGCTGAAAGAGCGCCGCTTCTCGAAGGAGGAATTCCTGGAAGCGAACATAGAAATCAAGGCAAAGCGCGATTTCCACACCATGGAGATTCTTGATTACATGAAAGATTTCTCGGATGTCACGATTTCAACGATAAAATAAAATAGGTTAGGAGGAAAAAATGAAGGAGCCAAGAACATTTGTCTTAGCTCCTTCACTTTTTTATGATGTTTTTTAGAAAATCCTTTTATGAAGTTTCAAAAAATCCTTTGAAATCATTAGAAAAACCTAGCCAGATAGTCATAATGCTCGCCTTCTTCCACGAGTTCACCATGCAACCCGCAGGTTTCGGCAATGGACTTGAGTAATGGGAAATCTACGTAGAGCCAATCGAAACGGTCGCCCTTTACATCCTTGTAGATCATCTGATAATCCACTTCTCCGTAATAGGCTCCATTCAGATTGATGTCGAAACTTCCATCCTCATTCTCGTAGATATATTTCAGATCAGAGGAATCGATGAGAATCTGACCGCCCGGATTCAGCAACGCTTTCAGACGCAGGAAGAGAGCAGGGAGATTTTCTATTTTTCCGGCAATTCCCGTTCCGTTCATCAGAAGGAGAATCGTATCGAAACCGCCTTCAAACTGTTCCTGGTTCTCTTCGGAATGAGTCTCCTGGTGCTCTCTGGAATGATTCCCACTGCTCAGATGCGGATCGAAGAGATTGATGCATTCCGCATCCTTCACCCCTCTCAGCTTCATCGCTTTGCAGCTCAAGGGCGAAATATCAATCGCCTTCACTGCCAGTCCCTTCTCCTGCAAGGCGAGCGTATGGCAGCCGGCTCCGGCTCCAATATCCAGCACCCGTCCCTTGGCAAGCTGTAAGGCTTTCTGCTCCAGCATCGGCATTTCCCGGGTGCTTCTGAACAGATGTTTCACTGGCATTTCGTCTTCCTCGAACATCGAAGAGAGCACTCTCAGTCGGGCTGCTTTCCCATGCTGCTGGAAGTCGAGAATAGCTTCGCCCATCGGGTCTTTATCTGCTGATAATATTTCTGTATTCATTTTCTTTCTATCTGTTTTATCTTAAGTTTATTGAATTCTTCTGCAAAAATACAATAAAGTTTGGATAAAACAGATATATTTCAGAAAAAACTAATCAGTTTTTTACTCGTATCTGATTGCCTCGATAGGGTCGAGTCTTGCAGCCTTCTTTGCCGGATATCAGCCGAAGAAGACGCCCGTGAAGGTACAGACGGCGAAGCTCATGATGATGCTCCAAGGCTCTATCTGAGTGGCAATATGCAGGAAGGCATTCAGACTCAGCGACAGACTCACTCCCAATATCACTCCGATGATTCCGCCGGTCACTGAGAGCAGAATCGCCTCGATGAGGAACTGGTTCAGAATATCGATACCCCTGGCTCCCACACTCATTCGGAGACCGATTTCGCGGGTTCTCTCGGTAACTGAAACGTACATGATGTTCATGATTCCAATACCGCCCACCAACAGGGAGATTCCTGCCACACTACCCAAAAGGATGGTGATGGTGGACATGGTGGAATTCATCATGCTGGAGATTTCCTCCTGCGAACGGATGTTGAAATCATCCTCATCTGCCTCGGTGGTCTCGGTGGCGTCCTTCAGCTTATGGTTGCGACGGAGGATTTCTGAAATCTGATCCTGAGCCGGCTGAGATGCTTCCTCGGTAATGGCAGAACATACGATTCCGCCCAGATAGGTCTGTGCCAGGATTCGCTTCATCACGGTGGTGTATGGGGCGAGTACGAGGTCATCCTGGTCCATTCCCATGGAGTTGTAACCCTTCTTCTGGAGCACACCTACTACACGAAACGGGATGCTGTTGAAACGTACTACCTTGCCGATCGGGTCGCTGCCGTCGGGAAAAAGATAATCCACTACGGTCTGACCCAGGATGCAGACCTTGGCAGCTGCCTTGATGTCGGTATCGGTAAACATTTCTCCATCTGCCACCTTCAGCTGTCGGATGCTCAGGTAGTCCTGATTCACGCCATAGATGGAACTCTGCGTATTGTTATTGCCATAAATCCACTGTCCCGAACTGTTTACGGTAGGCGAAATGGCACTGATGTAATTACAATCCTCCTTGATGCTCTGGTAGTCTGCCTGCTTCAGGGTCTCCATCGAGGAAGCATCCTGTCGCACACCGCCTCTCATGTCTGCACCCGGCGAAATCATAATCATATTACTACCCATCTCGGCGATGTTCGCCTTGATGCTCGCCTTACTACCCTGTCCGATGGCAAGCATCGTAATCACGGCTGCAATACCGATGATGATGCCCAGGGCTGTGAGGAAGGAGCGCATCTTGTTGGCTGCTATCGCTCGAAGGGCTATCTTTAAAAGATTCTGATAATTCATTTACTTTGAACTTATTTACTTTGAACTTTATGATTAGTAAAGCTGTTGAATTCTTCACTCTTCGTTCTTCACTCTTCATTCTTCACTTCTTCGTTCTTCACTCTTCACTCTTCATTCTTCACTCTTCATTCTTCACTTCTTCGTTCTTCACTCTTCGTTCTTCACTTCCCTTATTCGTCCGTATTGGCTGGCAGGGCGGCAAGGCCTTCTGCTGCCGAAAGGATGTTGTCATTATAGGTATCGCTGATGATGTGTCCGTCGCGCAATTCGATGTTGCGGCTGGAATATTTGGCGATATCCGGGTTGTGGGTTACGAAGATGATGGTTCTGCCCTCAGCATAGAGCTTCTGGAAGAGAACCAGGATCTCGAAGCTGGTTCTCGTATCCAGATTACCCGTTGCCTCGTCGGCGAGAATCACGGCAGGATTGTTCACCAGCGCACGGGCGATGGCTACACGCTGCATCTGTCCACCCGACATCTGATTGCTCTTATGGTAGAGTCTCTCGCCCAATCCTACAGCCTTCAGAGCTTCGATGGCACGCTGCTTGCGCTCTTCTGCGCTGATGGCAGGATTGTACATCAGCGGTAGCTCTACATTCTCTACGCTCGTGGTCTTTGGCAGGAGATTGTAGTTCTGGAAGATGAAGCCGATCTTGCGGTTGCGCAGGATGGCTCTGTCGTTACGGCTCATCTTGCGCACGCTCACGCCATCCAGGTAATATTCACCCTTGGAAGGGGTGTCGAGGCAGCCCAGCTGGTTGAGCAGGGTGGATTTGCCGGAACCCGACTTACCCATGATGGTGACGAACTCGCCCTCGTAGATCTTGAAGCTTACGCCTTTCAGGGCGTGGACGGTTTCATCACCCACAAGAAAGTCGCGACGCACGTTGTCGAGCTCTATCACCACTTTCTTGTTCTCGTTGTTATTTGATGTTTCAGACATAATTATTCTTTTATGGGATTTGATAGGAGTTAAGGAGTTAAAGGAGTTATCGCTCCCTGCGGTCGCTGAGGAGTTAAGACAATAGTCTTTTAGGCGTAATTTTAAGCAGCAAGACACATGTCTTAACTCCTTAACTTCTTTAGCTTTACTTTTTCTTTCCTCTAGGACCCGGACCGCTGATCAGTCCCTGGCTCTGCTGTGGAGCATCCTCTTCTTCCGGAACATTCACCACGATTTCCGTAACAATCTTATCGCCCTGCTTCAATCCTTTGGTGATTTCTGTGTTGATTCCATCAGTCTGACCGATGGTTACAGGATGAGCGGTGAGAGTTTTGTCGTTCAATGTCCAGACCTTATTCTTGCCCTTGCAGTCTACAATCTTCATGTCCTTGCCCACGGTTTCCTTGGTAGGAGTAAAGCGGAGAGCCTTGTTAGCTACGGCGAGCACGCCGCTGCGCTCCTGGGTGTAGATGGTAACGTTGGCTGTAAGACCCGGTTTCAATTTCAAATCAGCATTTGGTGCTGAGATTACAACCTCGTAAGTTACTACGTTATTGGTAGTTGTAGCTTCCAGGCGCACCTGCTTTACGGTTCCTTCAAAGGTGTCATCAGGATAGGCATCTACGGTGAAAGTTACACGGTTGCCTTCCTTTACGCCGCCGATATCAGCCTCGTCCACATTGGCTACTACCTGCATGTTGGTCAGGTCTTTGGCAATGGTGAAGAGCTCTGGGGTGTTGAAGCTTGCAGCCACGGTCTGACCTTCCTCTACACTCTTCGAAATCACGGTTCCGTCGATAGGAGAGGTGATGGTAGCGTAGCCTAGGTTGGTCTGCGCTCTCTGCACGTTTTCCTTAGAAGACGTAACCTGCTCCTTAGCCTGGCGATAGGTTAAGAGCGCATTCTCGTATTCATCGGCGCTGACAAGTCCCTTCTTGTAAAGAGTTTTGTAGCGCTCCATATTGGTTGCCTGATAGTTCAGACTGCTCTGTGCGCTGGCTAGGTTTGCCTTGGCAGTATTCAGTTCGCTCAGGAGATTGGTCTTGTCGAGTTCTGCGATGACCTGTCCCTTCTTTACCTGGGAGTTGTAGTCAACATAAAGTTTGTTGACAATACCACTCACTTGAGTACCCACGGTTACTGAGGTTACAGCCTCGATAGTACCTGTAGCAGTCACGCTGTTCTGCAAGGTTTTCAGCGCCACTTTTTCCTCCTTGAAGTTAATATCTTCCTCTTTTTTTCCACCCGACATCGCCCATGCCGCCACGGCAACGATTACTATCACCACGACAGCAATCCAGATTTTGCTAATTCTCAACTTTTTCATTTATATTCAGATTAATTTTATTCGAAATAATAAAACGTTATAAGGGGGAGTTAAGGAGTTAAAGGAGTTATCGCTCCCTTCGGTCGCTGAGGAGTTAAGACAATAGTCTTTTGGCGTAGTTTTCAAGCAGCAAAACATATGTCTTAACTCCTTAACTCCTTAACTCCTTAACTCCTTAAATATGTCCCTCCTTATAGAATTTCAACATATTGATATTGAGGATGGCGAGGTATTTGGCCTGAAGCTCGTTCTGCTTCGCCTTGAGCAGGTTATCCTTTCCAGTTCGGAGCTCAACGATATTCTTCAATCCCAGCTTAAACTGCTCGCTCAGCAGATCGTAACTGGTCTGAGCACTCTCGCTACTAACCTTAGCCGCCTTGAACTGACTCTGGTTTGTTGTTGCCTGCAACCAGTAATTCTCAATGGTAGAATAGAGCTGAGTCTGCTGGTTCTTCAGGTCGAGCTGAATGCTTTCGCGCTGAATCAACGCCTTGTTCACCTGTGTCTTGGTAGAGCGGTTCTCAAAGAGAGGAATGCTGACACCAATGCCGCCTCCAACATTGAAGTTGGTCTTCAGCTGCTTGCCCAAGCTTGTACTGTTCATGGAAGTATTGCTGGTTGTAATACCACCGTTGGCGCTGATGGTAGGCAGTTTGTCCGCCTTTGCAATCTTGATGCTCAAATCGTTCTGTGCCAATTGATTCTGGAAGGTCTTGAACTCAGGACGATTGTCGAGTGCAGCTTCATAAATACCATTCAGGGCAGGAACCGCAGCGAGTGCCATCTCATCGGTAGTGTTAGGAATCTCGATGTCGAACGCCTCATCGCTTGTAATCTGAAGCAGTTCTTTCAGCTGTCGCTTGTAGTTCTTCACATTGCTTTCAGCCTGTACGATGTTGAATTCATCCTGTGCTCTCTGAGCGGTGAGCTGTGCCAGATCAGCCTTGCTCATCTTTCCAATCTTCACCATCTCCTTGCCCCGTTCTTCGTTCTGCAAGCTCGACTGATAGCTCTCCTTGTTCACCTGGATAGCCTCAGTAGAATAGAGAATCTGAACATAGAGCTGTGCAATCTGTTCCTGCAGCTTGATAGCCTGAGTGGCAGAATCAAGGTCGGCAGCCTCGGCAGCAAGTTTGTTCAGCTTAATCTGATTGTGATTCTTGTTTCCGTTCCAGATGGTGTAGTTTCCCGATACGGAATAATTTCCATTGTAATAAACCTTGTCTATACTTGCTCTCGAGAAACCGTCTCCGCTGATTCCGCTAGCTACCCACGGCGTATAGTTCACGCTTTGGTTGGTGCTGGCGCTGAGCGAAGGAAGCAGAGCAGCTTTCGACTGCAGATAATCTTCTTGGGCGCTGGCCTTGGTGAGTTGCGTCTTCTGAAGAGCGATGTTGTTGGCAAGCGCATAGTCGATACAGTCTTTCAGCGACCATTGTTTTGCCTGCGTAGCCAATGGTGCCGCCACAAGAAGCAGAGCAGCCATTGCGTTTTTTACTTTTCCGTTCATAATCTTCTTCTATTTTCTTTTTATCCCGTTTTATTTATTTCAGAAAGATATTAATCTGATTGCATTTAGACGGAAAAGTTTATCTTAAAGTTTCAATTTTAACAATCCTTGTGATTTTTGTAAAAAATGGAAAGGGAGGGGGAAAGAAAAATCCGTGGTTATCTGGTATCCGTTAGGCGTCCTGCCGGATTTGCAATCCGGCATCAAAAAATGACCTAACCTTTTATACTCTGCGGATTTGCAATCCGCATCAATCACCTTATTTATTTGCTATTTCTGATGATTTCCTCAGCTTTTTCCTTTTCGCTGTCAAAGCTGAATACTTTATAGATGAGGCCTGTATTCTGAAGATCCACGATATGTGGCGCCATCATTTTGAGCGCTTTCAGCTGTTCGTCGTCGAAAGGGAATATCTTCATGATGCGGACCACCTGGGCGCAGGAATAATAGCAGCCGAGGCTTGCCACATCTATCAGGTCGAACTTGTTGTCGTTGAAGCTTGCTTGCTTTACCTTATTATATAGTTTGGAGAAGGAAGCATCATCGAGGCTGTAGCCGTAATCCATTCTGTCATCGGGATCACATCTTCCATCGTAGAGGGGTGGAGTAGGGTGTTGAGGCTGCTGAGCATTCGACTGCTGGCTGTTCGGTTCTATGATCCTCGTGTTGTATTGCACCACCTTCCCGTTTCTGTCGAAGAAAACCGTGATGTACTTGGAATCTCCAAACAGATAATTATATTTGTCATATTCCCATTTGTCCCCGTACATGTCGAAACTGGTGAGCTTAGGTTCTCCAAGAATGGCGATTACCTCCTGCTTGGTCATTCCCCGCTCCACGTTTCTTTTTCCCTTAGCCGAAGCTGACAAGCATACGGCAAACATCAATATACTAGTGGCGATAAGCGCCATTACTTCATTTCTTTTCATAAGCGATACTGTTTTTGAAAGTTATAATCTTGAGCCCCTTTAAAAAAGAGTGCTCGGTCATTATCTTGTTTGCGCCTGCAAAAGTACTACTTTCTTCCGAAAAGAAACGAGAAGGATTCCCTAAAGTAGAAGGGGAAATCCCTATTTCTGATTAGGGTGAAAGGTTACGACCTCAGGGGTGAAAAAGACACACGGTCGCTCACGGCAGTAGCATACCAGAGCTTCTTACCTGCGTTCTCACCCGTCTGAGGGGTACGTGTAATCTTGCCTTACTAGTTCCTTGTCCCATAGTCAATCAGTTTTTTAAAGGGTTAATAACTCAATTTTAATGGTTACTCATTCAGTTTTTTGTCATTCTTCCGATAAGTCTCCTTATCTCTGAATGACGGTGCAAAGATACAGCTTTTTTCTGGAACCACCAAATTTCTGGGTGTGATAAGGGCCGATTTTCAGCAGCTTTCAATTTGAAACTGCGTTAATAATCCTAACTCGTAAGAAAGAGAAGAGAGAAATATAGAGTTGCTGGCAGAAAAACATAGAGATTCAGTCTAAACTACTATTAAATAATCATTTAACCCATTATAAGGCGTCTGTCCGTTCTTCCTCGAAATCGTACTCAATTACTCAGTTACTCAATTACTCAGTTTTATTCTGCCCATATGTTTCTTCTTGTATAGATAGTATATTATATATTTATTAAATATATAATATAAAAAATATACTTTCAATTTATAACCAAGTTCCAGGTATAGGGGGCTAGAAATAAACTGAGTAATTGAGTAACTGAGTAATTGAGTCAAACCGGGCCAAATCCTAGGTTCGTGTCAGTATCAACAGATAATCTCCATGTGACTTCTTTCGATGTAAATAAAACTCCAAGGATGCCTCTCGAAAAAACGCTCAAAGATTTGCATATATCGTAGAAAAAGCTTATCTTTGCAGATGAACTCTTTGGTCTTCGCTGTCATGGCTAGGCTATCCTCCGCTTTAGTGAGAACTTATGGAATATGAATCACTTAATAAAAATTAGTATGATAACAGATACAATGAGCTATGCAGATATTGCAAAGGAATTGGAAGAGGATTATAAGAACGTAGTCAGATACCAAGTCCACCTGCCCGTTAAGAAGTATATGAAAGAGGTTATGAACCGACCTAATGGCAAGCTCTTGTTCAAGACCGTGGAGTGGACATCTCCCAGACACAACAAGATGCTGCTTACACCATTAAGCAGGAATAAGAAGGAAACACGGGAAAATGGTCCTTTTATTAATGTTTGCTGTGTTTTCCTATATAAGGGTGAGCTCAATATGGCTGTATATTCACATACGGTATTGCCATGGATTCATGTGCAGTTTTTCACTCATCATTTTTTTCAGCGTTACAACGAGCGATACCTTCATGATTCTTCATTACAGATGATGGATATAGTGAAGCATTTTATACGCTCTCAGTTTGTTGAATCGTTTTTTAAGATAGTGGAGCATCCCAAGCTCGGCATGGAGAGCTTTACGATATTTCCCAATGGTTGTTCCTTCTCTGAAATTGCCGATTACGATCCGTATATATTGCATCATACCTTTGTATCCTTTGACATACTGCATACCGAGCAGCTGTTGAATTTGGCAGAGCTGTTATATGATCAGCGTCTGGATAATTATCCTGGCAACAAGTCTGATGACAATTTTTTGTATGAAAAACGAAGAGTGGAGAATTTTAAAAAATATGTCGCTACATTCCCGATGTTGAAGGCTGATTTTCAGAAGCGCCATGAAAACTTCAGAAAATTTAGTGAATTGTGTTTTTATTTGTCCATTGATATTCTTGATCTTACAGAAGGGGTGGATAATCCGGTACTCCATCAGTTTGGCAAGCGCTTGCTAGACATTTCGGCATTACCGGAAAAAGAAAGCAAGGCTGAACTAATGAAGTTGTAGGCAGTGGGCTGATTGAACTTTATTCAAAACTTTTATCGGAAAACTCTTGCGAGTATGAAAATAAAATCGTAACTTTGCTGATGCAATAGAAATATTAATAACATTGGGATTATGAAGCAGGTAGAAGAAAGATATATCAGTTTGTTGACCGATTTCGGTTTCAAGCGAATTTTCGGATCAGCTCCCAACAAGGATTTGCTGATCTGTTTCCTTAACAGCTTGTTCAACGGAAGACAGGTTGTTAAGGACGTGAAGTATCTGAATCCGGAGAAAGTGGGCGACATATATACCGACCGCAAGGCCATCTTTGACGTATATTGCGAAGGAGAAAACGGCGAGAAGTTTATCGTGGAAATGCAGAATGCATACCAGACATACTTCAAGGACCGTGCCCTGTTCTATTCCACCTTCCCTATCCGTGAGCAGGCTCCTAAGGGTAGTGAATGGGATTTCAAGCTCAACCATGTTTACACAATTGCCCTGCTCAACTTCAACATGAACGAGGCAGCCTTCAATAAGGAAGAAATCCGCCATCATGTACAGCTATGCGATACAGCTACGCACAAGATTTTTTACGATAAGCTGGAATTTATCTACGTAGAAATCGCTAAGTTCGACAAGTCGCTTGACGAGTTGGAAACGCTCTACGACAAGTGGCTCTATGCCTTAAAGAACCTTTACAAGCTTACTCAGCGCCCTAAGGCGTTATGCGACAAGGTCTTCGACCGCCTCTTTGAAGAAGCCGAGATAGCAAGATTCACTCCGCAGGAGCAGCGGGAGTACGAAGCCAGCAAGATGGCGTATCGTGATATCAAGAATTCGATAGATACAGCCAAGAGAGAAGGAAAAGAAGAAGGACTGGCTGAAGGAATGGAGAAAGGGCTGGCTGAAGGAATGGAGAGGGGTATGACCCAGCGTAGCCTTGAAATAGCCAGGAAGATGCTGGCGAATGGTATGGATACAGCCACGGTGATGGAAATAACAGGGCTGTCGGCTGAGCAGCTGGAGTTAAAATAGTAGAATGATAATATAATAGCCTATTCTAAAAGAATAACAACATAACAATAAAGAACGCAAGCCCCGCCTAGCAGAGTACAACGCTCTCGTTAGGCGGGGCTTTTGCGTATACTTAAAAACCATAATAATATGAATGAAGAAGAACTACAACCAAAAAGCAACCAGTGGGCTCCTGATGATGAGGGAGCCAAGAAAGGCGAATTGAACCCCAAGCGTATATCTGAGCAGGAGTTTGCTTATGCCATCGACCAGCTGAAAATACCTAATTGTAAATCCCCGGGACGCCTGGCGGGGGGCTTTATGGGGCAAATGGCAGGCTATGGTAATCATACAGTTCCAAGTTCAAAGTTCCAAGTTCAAAGTTCCAAGTTCAAAGTTCCAAGTTCCAAGTTCAAAGTAACGGAGTTCAAAGTTCCGAAGACGAGGATTATCCTGCTCCGCCTCCGATGCCGAAGAAGCTGCTGAAGCTGGTGGAGCTGCTGATTTTCAAGACTCCGGAAATCTATCAGCCGGCTGTGGCTTGCGCCATTTTTCCTCCGCTGGCTACCCATCTCTGAAGAACCAGATTCAGATATATCGATAACGTGGAGCACGAAGCTACCCTGGCGAGTGTGCTGCTTGCAGGCACAGGTGCAGGTAAAAGTTGTGTACAGAAACCTATCGATTTCATTATGGAGAATATCCGTAAAAGAGATGCCGAAAACCTGAAGCGTGAGAAGGAATGGAAGGATGAAATGATGCGCAAGGGTGCCAATAAGGATAAGCGCAAACGCCCTGAAAAACTGATTATCTAGGAGATTGATACTGCCAAGTACAGCCGTCAGAGCGGCAAGGTGGCAAGAAAGATTCCGGGTCATACAGCCATCCCTGAAGGCTCGTATCGTGTGCTCATCACCAAGTCGCCCCGATTCAAGGAGTGGCTGCCGTATGTGCAGGGGGTTCCCGGTTTCGAGGGCATCCGCATTCATGCCGGTAACTATCCCGATGATACCCAGGGCTGCATCCTGGTGGGTGAAAACAAACTGAAGGGCATGGTGGTGAACTCCCGTATCTGGCTCCATCGTCTGATGAAGCGCATCCAGGCGGCTGAGAATAAGGGGGAAGGTATCTGGATTACCATCCTATAAAAATGAAGAATATCCGATTCCCCCGAAATTTTATGTGTGTTGAGAGGTGTCTTTAATAAGAAAAGTCCGTGGAAATTTGTTTCCCCACGGACTTTCTTATTATATTGTTATTGAAGCTTCTGCCTTGACGTTCTGGATAATAGCTATAAATCAAGTAACCATTTCCATACAGGTATCACTTCTATTTTCTTGTCTTTTACAACAATCTCTTCTTCCAACTCGTAAGTTAGGATTATGAGACGCTTGCAATCCAATACCTTGGAAAGTTTGATAAGAGCTGTAGATTCTCTTTCCCAAGTTTCTGTAGATTTTTTGGGATTGTAGCTTACTTGTATAGCCATTGCTGCATCAGGTATATAAAAATCTACTTCTATATTTTTATTATAGAAGAAAACTTGTTCGTCTAACCCATATCTTCGTAATAGTTCCATTGCAACCATATTCTCTAATAATGATGTGTCTATATCCATGGCAAGGATACTGATAATACCGTTATCTACAAAATAGTATTTAGGGTTGGTCTCACGTTGTGTGAGATTGTCTGCGATATTCTTGATAGGATAAATTAAGAAAGCATCTTTAGAATATTCAATATAATTGATGAGAGTTGGTTTGCTGAGTTTAGCACCAGTAGATGCTATTATATTGGTGAGTCGTGTGAAAGAAATTGGTTGCTTTACGCTCTCAGCAAGTTTTCTGAAAAGTATGCGAAGTGATAACTGGTTCTCTATTTTGTTGCGAGAGGCTATGTCGCCGAGATAAATCTTTTGATATACACTATTGATATAATCTCTTTTTGATGCCAGTTTTGCACCTTCAGGAAAACCTCCAAAATGGAAATAGCTTTCAAAATATCTTTGTACTTTTGCTCTTCCTGATGTGGTTGCGATGATATCTGTGTCATAAGAGATCTCATTGGCATTCAGAAATTCAGAGAAACTATATGGCATAATGTGTTTAGTGATATAGCGACCTCCCAAGGTCGTTGTCACATCACTGCTAAGCATTTTGGCGTTGCTGCCTGTTATATAGACTCTGTACTTGTTGTCAGCTAAGCGTCGTGCAAATTTATCCCAACCATCTATATTTTGTATTTCATCAAGAAATAGAATTGGGCGTTTGTCTGACATCATACCATGAACTTCAAGGATAAGATTAAGTTCTTGTGCTGTCATACCCATCAAACGTTCATCCTCAAAATTGATGTATAGCATGGAGTCCCAGGTGATGCCCCGTTTTAAGTTTTGTTGAATCTGCTGATAGAGCATGAAAGATTTGCCGGCTCGTCTTACGCCTATCAAGACATAGTTGGCAAACTCTTCCATTTGGATGTCTCTTGGGACAATATGCTGTAATTCTATCTCTTTTCTATTTTCCAAGAGTATTTCTCTGATAACTTCTTTTGGTATCATAATCTCTTATTGTTTAATTGATTTTGCAAAAATACGATTATTTTGTTAAATCGACTAAACAATATGCATAATTTAACATAAAAAGTATCATTGTTGTCAAAATTGAAGAGTTGCCTGAAGGTGCTTTTCGTCGTATTGGTCCTTCTGATGAAAAGTGCTCAGAAGAAGATATATATTTTTTCTATCAGTCTGCTGATACCTATGATTGTTGTATTGTAGATGATGCAGACCTTGATGATATAGATGAGAATGCACTCAACTTCTATCGTAAACTTCGTGAGAGAAGTGGGTGCGATAGATAATGCTACGTATCGCCAGCTGGATTCTTCGATTACTCATGCCCGTGCACGCTTGGAGATTCATAAACTCTGTGATCTTGGATTCCTAGAGAAGAAGGGGCAGGGTCGTAACACTTACTATATAAGAACCTCCAAGGTGGTATCCTTAGGAGAAAGGTTACTACCTCAGCATGGTACATTATGCGAAAAGTTACCACCTCAGCATGGTACATTATGCGAAAGGTTACCACCTCAGCATGGTACATTTGAGATCGAAAGCCAAACGAAAAGTCGTAACGAATTACTGAGGGAACTTCCTAAAGGGCTCCAAGAACGAGTTGCAAAACTAGGAAAGTGGGCATCTCAGGAAAAGGTTAGTCAACTCCTTGTAGATTTATGCGCCTTTAAGCCTTATAGCTACGAAGAGCTTGCTTTGATAATTCAAAGAGCGGCCAAGCCTATGAAGGATAAGTACATAAAGCCTTTGAGATTAGCAAACAAGCTTTTCTATTGGATTCCCGAGATGATTAATCATCCGCAGCAAAAGTATGTTGCTGACCCTTCGATGGTGAGAAGTAATACAAAGAAGAAATGATAAGCGAAAGAGGGTGTGCCATGGACAGATGACACACCCTCTCTTTCGTGAAAGGTACCAAGGTGAGGTTGGTACCTTTAGTTTTTATATTCAGTTTTCAGTATCTTAAAAGACATGCCATCTTTAAATTTGAGGATTATCAAACTAGGAAGGCTCCCCAAATCTATAGAAGTGTTTGCTTTAAGGCACTTTATACTCTTACCATCTAGTGTATAAAGAGAAGCAACAGCATTAACTGTTAACAAACTACCTCGCAAGGTGTAGTAATTATCGCGTTCAACGTTCTTAACCTCTTTTATATCGGTAGCAGTCATAGCGGTAATTATAGTACTATACTTGCCAGCAATATAAGAAGCATCTACGGTGACAATCTCATTAGGAGACAGGCAATCACCATAAGCGATACCGCCATCAGTACAAATTGGTGCAACTACAAATCCACCAATAACGTTATCATCAGCAGAAACTGACAACGATAAACAGAGGACATATAATAATATGAATCGTTTCATAAGCTTTTGTGTTCTATAGCTTTAAAATGTTGATTTTATTGTTTATAAAACGACAATCCATCACTTAGAAAATCATCATTTCCACCCAGATAAAGAGTGTTATCATCTTTATCATATAAAGAGAACATAACATACTTGCCGACGGATTCTGTATATGGAGAAGCCTTAGTTACATTAAATGTGATAAATCCTAAATTGTTAACCTTCCATGTACCGCTGTAATACTCCGATTCATAGCTATCCTTACGAGTATACGAGAAACTACCATCCTTTTCTAGATTAACAGTATAATAGGTTACGGAACCTTTGTCCGTACGACTGGTGCTCCACGTACCTATTAGCTGACGTTTGGTCAACACACCTCTTACACCATCAGCAATAAGGGCAAATGGTACAGACTTGATTTGACTGGCACCGATAGCTTCACCATTAACAAATGCCTTAATAAAGTAATTACCTTGATTCCAATCTACATCTGCAAAATCCAAGGAAATGGTACAAATGCCAGAGTTAGAGGAAGTTAGTGCTTCTTCCTTGCTCCATACAATTTCACCATCAGCAGCATTCAAACGTAATTCAACACGAATTGTCAAATCTTTGTTGGCTAGGACCATACCAGTTTTAGGATTAGTCGCCATAATCTGATAATCCATTGTTGTTGGAACTTGCGCTGTTGTTGTCAAAGAATACAGCATCATTACTACTGCAAACAAAACGTTTTTTAGAGTTGTAAAACTTTTCATTGTTCTTATTTTTAAAAGTTAATAATTATCGAATAGTTCTCTTGTCTGAATAAAAAAGCGCAGAGCTCATTGTCACTCGTTTCACGATTCAAAGGCTCTAGCATTGCCCGGCAAGTCGAAACGAGCAACGCTGAAGCCCCACGCAAGTGTTGATATACAATTCATCCTCCCTACCAACGAATGTGTGAGCATCCGAAGACATTGAGGATTATATATAAAACACCTCATAGGGCGTTCCGTTGCTTAGTTCTTGACTTGTCGATGAACTGCTAGATTCTTGAATCGTCAAAACCAAAGCGCACCAAACGCCTTTCCAATATGTATTGTCTTTCTCTACTTCCTCCCAATGATTGGGTTTCCGTCAGATTAGACGCTACAAAAATACTATTTTTTTCTGATAATACTACAATAGCAATGAAAAAACTCAAGCAATAGCTAAAGAATTAACTAAAATTTTAATTATAAGGGAATAAAATGAAAAAGTCCGTGGGCATTCATTTGCCCACGGACTTTTTAAATTATCTTATTCTTATAAATGTCTTACGCCTTGAAACTCTCCAAGTCTTCTGCCTTGAAGTTCTGGATGTATGCTGAATGACCGAGAACTTCCTCCTCTGCCATGCGAACATAAACATTGGCACTCTTCTGGAACATCTCTGGAGCCTTGGTTGCATCGTCGAGGATGAGGAGAGACATTACGATGTCGCCAGTCATATTGTAGAGACGGCGAGCCAGGAAGTCGTGAATTGCCTGATCGTTTGCTTCCTTCACCTTGTTGATGGCTGCCTCGTAAAGATCTACGAGCTTAGCTACACGCTCCTTCAATGGCTTCAAATCCTCTGAAACCTCGCTCTCCAGCATCTCCTTGATGATGCTGAGATAAGTGCCGTTGGTGATGTAGCGGATGGCTGCAACAACCTGCAACTGAGTAGTACCCTCGTAGATAGAGAAGATGCGGGCATCACGGAACAGGCGCTGGCACTTATACTCCATGATGAAACCAGAACCACCGTGGATGCTGATGGCATCGTATGCATTCTGGTTAGCATACTCTGAGTTCATACCCTTAGCCAATGGTGTGAATGCATCAGCCAAGCGGGTGTATTTCTTCATCTCCTGACGTTCCTCTGGAGTGAGCTTAGTGTCGCGGGCAATGTCTTCCAAAGCCTTGTAGATATCTACGTAGCGAGCGCAGCAGTAGAGGAGTGAACGGCCTGCATCCAACTTAGCCTTCATTCTTGAAAGCATGTCGTATACAGCTGGGAAGTTGATGATTTTCTCACCAAACTGAGCACGCTCCTTGGCATAAGCCAAACCCTCATTGTAAGCCTCCTGCTCAACACCTACACTCTGAGCTGCAATACCCAGACGGGCACCATTCATCAGAGCCATCACGTACTTAATCAAACCGAGACGGGTGTTACCGCAAAGCTCTGCCTTGGCATTCTTGTAAACCAACTCGCAGGTAGGAGAACCGTGAATACCCAACTTGTGCTCGATGTGACGAACGGTTACGCCACCATCACGCTTGTCGTAGATGAACATGGAAAGACCACGACCATCCTTGGTGCCTTCCTCTGAACGAGCCAGAACCAGGTGGATGTCTGAGTCACCATTGGTGATGAAACGCTTCACACCATTCAGACGCCATGTGCCGTCCTCATCCTGTGTAGCCTTCAGCATCACGCGCTGCAAGTCAGAACCTGCATCAGGCTCAGTCAAGTCCATACTCATGGTCTCGCCAGCGCAGATGCGAGGAATGTACTTCTGGCGCTGCTCCTCAGAACCGAACTCATAAAGAGTATCGATACAGCTCTGGAGCGACCAGATGTTCTGGAAACCTGCATCAGCTGCAGCGATAATCTCTGAAGCCATAGAGAAGATGGCGTTAGGCAGGTTCAAGCCGCCGTAACGACGAGGCATTGACAAGCCCCAGAGGCCAGCCTTGCGGGTAGCATCGAGGTTCTCGAATGTCTTGCTGGCATAGATCATGCGGCCGTTCTCCAGGTGTGGACCTTCGAGGTCAACATCCTCAGAGTTTGGTTCGATGATGTTAGCAGCTACATCGCCGGTAATATCCAGCAATCGCTTGTAGTTCTCGATAGCATCCTCGTAGTTGACAGGAGCATCTTCAAACTGGTCTTTTTCAGCGTAGTTGCGCTCCTTCAAGTCAACAACACGCTTCATCAATGGGTGATTGAGATGAAATTCAATCTCAGGGTGATCACTATAGTAATTAGCCATTTTGCTTTTCTTATTTAAATAATGTGTAATGCAGATTACTTAGAATTCTGCTTGTAGTACTTGATGAGCTTAGGAACCACATCCTCAACATTGCCGTTGATAACGTAGTCGGCAATCTTGTTGATTGGAGCATCTGGGTCGTTGTTTACAGAGATGATGATGCCTGAATCCTGCATACCGGCGATGTGCTGAATCTGACCAGAGATTCCGCAGGCGATATATACCTTAGGATGAACGGTAACACCAGTCTGACCAATCTGACGGTCGTGATCTACCCAACCTGCATCTACTGCAGCACGGGAAGCACCAACCTCACCATGGAGGAGATGAGCCAATTCGAAGAGCTGGTCGAAGCCTTCCTTGCTTCCTACGCCATAACCGCCGGCTACGACGATGGCAGAACCCTTCAGGTTGTGCTTGGCAGCCTCAACGTGGTGGTCGAGAACCTTTACTACGAAGTCCTCAGCAGGAACATACTTGCTTACCTCAGGGTAAACTACTTCCTTCTTGCACTCACCCTCGTAGATGCTCTTCTGCATCACGCCAGAGCGGACTGTAGCCATCTGTGGACGGTGGTCTGGGTTTACGATAGTAGCCACGATGTTACCACCGAAGGCAGGACGAATCTGATAGAGCAGACCCTCGTAGTGCTTGCCGCTCTTCTTGTCGTCGTAATCACCGATTTCAAGCTCTGTACAGTCGGCGGTAAGACCGCTGGTCAATGAAGAAGAAACACGAGGACCGAGGTCGCGACCGATAACGGTAGCACCCATCAGTGCAATCTGAGGCTTCTCCTCCTTGAAGAGGTTGACGAGAATGTCTGTATGAGGAGCTGAAGTATATGGGAACAATCCCTCAGCATCGAAAACAAATAATTTATCTACACCATAAGGGAGAATCTGATCCTCTACCTTGCCCTTGATGCCGGTACCAGCTACGATGGCATGGAGCTCTACGCCCTGCTGGTTAGCGAGCTTACGACCCTTGGTGAGCAATTCCTGAGATACTTCGGCAACGGTTGTGCCTTCTACCTCGCAATATACAAATACGTTGTTCATTGTCTTTTCAAAATTATCCGATAATACTTTCGTTCAACAATTCCTTCATCAGTCCGTCGATGTCTTCATCGCTGCTGGTCAAGGTCTTGCTTTCCTTAGCCTGGAACACGATGTTCTTCACGGCCTTCACCTTGGTAGGTGAACCGCTCAAACCGCACTGTGCAGGGTCGCCGTCAACATCGGCAACACTCCACTGGTTCAGAGTCAAGTAAGGGCGCTCTTCATAGAGGTTGGCCCAAGGCTCATCACCCTTGCGCTCCATAGGGCAGGTAGCGTATTTATATTTCATTACGAGCTTCACGTTGCAAGGGCGACATGGAGCAGCACTTCCGTTTACGGTGATAACCAATGGCAATGGAGCCTCAACAGTCTCCACACCACCATCAATGAGGCGGCGTATAGTAGCCTTGCCATCCTCTATCTTGAGGATTTCCTCAGCATAAGTAACCTGGTTCAAGCCCAGCTTCTGAGCCACCTGAGGACCCACCTGGGCTGTATCACCATCGATAGCCTGGCGACCACCGATCACGATGTCAACGTCACCAATCTTCTGGATTCCGGTAGCAAGGGCATAGGAAGTAGCCAATGTATCAGCACCGGCAAAGAGACGGTCGGTGAGCAACCAACCTGTATCTGCACCACGATAAAGACCCTGGCGGATGATTTCTCCAGCACGTGGAGGACCCATGGTCAAAATTCCAACTGTAGAACCTGGATTCTGCTCCTTCAAGCGGAGAGCCTGCTCCAATGCGTTCAAATCTTCTGGATTGAAGATAGCAGGAAGGGCAGCACGGTTTACGGTGCCTTCAGCTGTCATCGCATCCTTACCCACATTTCTTGTGTCAGGTACTTGCTTGGCAAGTACTACGATTTTTAAACTCATATCAATTAATGGTTATTGTTAAATTTTTCCTAAGTTTGTTAGTGCTTGATTCTCAAGATGTCTGTTTTCGAGTTCATAGTCAGACGGTAATCTGTCCGATACAGGACTTTCAAATGTCCATATTGGGTCAAAACACAGCCGCAAAAGTAACACTTTTTTGCGTGTTACCCAAATATTTCGTTAGAAAAATGCACAAAATAGGATGGTTTGTGCGCAAAATGGAATATTTGTGCAGGTTTTTCTTGGAAGAATGAAAGAAAAGTTGTAGTTTTGTAGGCAAAAGATTCATGTCTTGGAAACTGAGGGACAGAAGTCTTGGAAACAAAAAGAATAAATCTAAGAAAAGTAGCTTAAATAATAATGAAGAAAGTTTTTGTAAGTGGTTGCTATGACTTGCTGCATAGCGGTCACGTTGAGTTTTTCCGCCAGGCGTCTCAGTATGGCGACTTATACGTAGGTATAGGTTCCGACCAGACGATTCTCGGCTACAAGCATCATAAGACGTTCTATCCCGAGCAGGAGCGCCTTTTCATGGTGAAGTCTATTAAATATGTAAAGGATGCCTTTATCAACCAGGGTGATGGCATTATGGATTTTATTCCGACGGTGGATTTTGTGAAGCCTGACATCTTCGTGGTGAATGCAGACGGCAGCAGCGAAACCAAGCGCAGGTTCTGCGAGGAGCGAGGCATTGAGTATGTTGTGTTGCAGCGCACGCCTGCCGAGGGCCTGAAGGCACGTTCCAGCACCGACATCAAGGATTCCACCTGCCAGCTTCCTACCCGTCTTGATTTGGCAGGTACCTGGATAGACCAGCCTTACGTCAGCTGCCATGCTCCGGGCTGGGCGATAACCATGTCGCTGATTCCTACCTTCGAGGTGCGTGAGCGTTGTGGTCTTTCCACTTCTACCCGCAACATGATCAAGAAGATCTGGCCGGTGAAGTTGCCTGATATGAATCCGGAGATTCTTGCCAAGCTGGTGTTCTGTTTCGAGAACGATCCTGAGCGCAACGATGGCATTGTGAGCGGGGCACAGGATTCCATAGGGATCTGTATGCCTGGACTGGTGCGTCATTATTATGACAACCGTTTCTGGCCGGATAAGTTCGAGACCTGTCTTGACGAGGACGTTCTCACCTGGGTGGAGAGTCATGTCTGCATGATTCCGATGGAGCCACGCCGTCCGGGCTGTTCCGTGGTAGAAGGCAAGGACATTACCGAGCCAAAGGTGAAGAATCTTGCCAAGGCAGCCGATGACTGTTGGAATGCCATTCTCCGGAAGGATTTCCCTGCCTTTGCCTCTGCCTTCAAGGCGTCGTTTGATGCTCAGGTAGCCATGTTCCCTGCCATGATTCAGGGTTGCGTTCAGGGCTTCATAGATGAGTATTCCGTCCTTCCTGAGGTTCATGCATGGAAGATGCCGGGAGCTGGTGGCGGAGGCTATCTGGTACTGGTTGTTGATGATGTGAAGGCATTTGCCGAAAAGCATCCGGAGACTATTGATTTGACGATTAGAAGAAAGTAGCGAGGGCGGTTGAACCATCTGCCCTGTGTATAGATTAGGCACGGATTACACGGATTTTCCTTTAAATTATAAATGCGCTTTTTGCATTATCGTCTAAAATCTCCGTGTAATCCGTGCCTAAAATCTGCTACACCCTCTTATTCGAAGCTTTTCAGTCTTGCAATATATTTGCCGAGAATATCGAATTCGATGTTCACCACGGTTCCCACTTCGATGTTGCAGAAGTTGGTGTTCTCTCGTGTATAAGGAATGATGGCAACGGTGAAGGTGTTGTCGGTAGGCTCGCAGACGGTGAGCGAAACGCCGTTCACGGTCACGCTGCCTTTGTCGACCGTGAAATAGCCTTTTCTTGCCATTTCCTTATTGAGCTTATATTCGAAAGTAACATAAGTAGAGCCATCAGCGTCTTTCATTGCGATACATTTGGCAGTCTCGTCCACGTGTCCCTGTACGATATGACCATCCAGACGGCCGTTCATCACCATAGAGCGCTCTACGTTCACCTTGTCGCCCACCTTGAGCAGACCGAGATTGCTGCGGTCCAGGGTTTCCTTCATGGCAGTAACGGTATACGTGCCATCTTTTATTTCCACTACGGTGAGGCACACACCATTATGAGCCACACTTTGGTCGATGCCGAGTTCATCAACGAAAGAGCACTTCAACGTAAAGTCGATGTTCTCCTTATCATGCTTGATAGCCACGACAGTGGCCATTTCTTCTACAATTCCACTAAACATATATTCTATTTTTATTTGGTTTCATGATTATTTCAGTTTGCAAAGATAGGGCATTCGGCTGAAACAACCAAATTATTTAAGTTCTTTTGATAATAACAAAAATGTTTCACTTTGTTACCGACAGCGCTATTTGTTTTGTATAAAGTAACTATTTCAAGAAATAGATGGGAGCATGCTGGGTGCCTTCCTTTACCATGATACCTTTCTCGCAGAAATGGTTGAGCCACTTCTGAGCCATGTATGGAGTCAAGCCGAAGTGGATGCGCATGATGCGAGTGGTGATGTAGCGATTCTTTTGAAGATACTCCTTGATTTTCTCCAACATCTTTTCTTCGGAGTATTTTGTAGATTGGTTGGAATAACGAGAGCGGACAAAGTGGACGTTGCGCTGTACTTCCTCCATTAGCTTACCTTCTGGTCGGAAGTTGATGCCGGTGATGCGTACTTCCTTGCCCGTAATCTTCTTGTCTGGATTCTCCTCTGGCATCTCTAGGCTAGCCGACATGGAGAAGTAGCCTATCTCTGGGATATAAAAGCGGCGTCCCATGGAGAATTCTTCCACCAAAATGTCATGAAGCTCTGCCAACACCGCAGCCACATCTCCCTTGGTGAGTGAGCAGCGGCTCTGGATTTTCTCTTGCAGTTGCTTCTCGGTCATAGGTTCATGCTGCACGATACGAACGTATTGGCGCTTTTCTCCTGTGCCCTGGGCATTGTTGAGAGTGTAAATATCGTATTTCAGTTCCATATTTCTTGTTGTTTGATGGTTCGTTGTTGTCTATATTCTTTGTCTTCTATGAAAGATGATGCAAATATATATAATAATGTGATAACTTGTATCTTTTGGTGTAAAATATTAGGTTTATTTATACATTGGTATATGTCATGTGATTATACGGCATTTGCCATCCGACCGTATGATAAGTGTCGTATAATCGCATTACAAATGTCACGCAATCGTAAGAAAGGATTCCTTGCATCGTTATGGTTGCTTCCTTGCATCATATAACATATAAGTTGTGGCATTGTTATCATCCATCTAACCCTTGCCAATTTCAAGAAATGCTCATTCTGAATGAGTGGTTTTGCTTTGAACTACTCATTCTGAATGAGTAAAAATAATAGAAATTGCTCGTTCAGAATGAATAAAAAGGAGGATTTTCTTGGTATTTATCATAAAATATCGTATCTTTGCAGACGATTAAATGTTTGAACATGAAAGAGTTATTAAAGCAACTTATATTTGAGCAGCAGGAATACTGCAAGAATATAGTACAAGATACTGTGCCGAGAGACATAGAGGAAGAGTGGCTTACCACAACGGAGATACTAATTATTACTGGTATAAGACGTTGTGGAAAGTCTGTTTTGCTCCAGCAAATGCGCAGCAAATTGCCGGAGCAAGACTTCTTTTTCAATTTTGATGATGAGCGACTGGTCAACTTTACTGTGGCAGATTTCCAAACATTGCAAGAATGTTTCTTCGAACTCTTTGGTGAGCAGCATACCTATTATTTTGATGAGATACAGAATGTGAAGGGCTGGGAGACCTTTGTGCGCCGTCTCTACAACGAAGGCAATAAGGTGATTGTAACTGGATCAAATGCCCGAATGCTGAGTAGAGAGCTTGGCACTCATCTCACGGGGCGTTATATCGCAGTGGAGATTTTCCCTTTTTCCTTTCAAGAATACTTGCAGTTGGCAAAGGTGCAGCTGGAAGCCAGGGACTTTTATCTAACCAGCAAGCGTGCCATTCTCTTGGGGCATTTCAAGGAGTATTTGGAGAAAGGTGGATTTCCTAAGTATCTCCAGTCGTCATCCACTCGTTACCTCTCGTCACTCTACGATAGCATCATCTTCCGTGATGTGATGCTCGTAATGGGTTGACCAATGATAAGGAGATGCAGGAACTCATCTTTTATCTCGCCAGCAATGCCACGAAGCGCATTTCCTATACCTCACTGGGTAAGATAGTGGGCATTCGTCATTCCGAAACCGTCAAAAATTATTTGGAGTACATCGAGCAAACCTATATGATATTCCAGCTCATGAAGTATTCGCCATCGGTAAAGGTGCAGATGCTGAACCCTAAGAAAATCTACTTCATCGATAATGCCATTGTAAGTCGCATGGGCTTCAATGCCACAGATAATATGGGCGTGAAATTGGAGAATATGGTGTTTGTCGAATTAAAGCGTTGCGGATATGATGTTTTCTATCATGCCGATAAGAAGGAGTGCGACTTTGTGGTGAGGGAGGGCATGAAAATCAAGGAGGCTTATCAGGTAACGATAGCCATGAATGATGAGAAAACTCGCAAGCGAGAAATCGAGGGGCTGATGGAAGCCATGAATGCTTATGGCTTGGCTGAGGGATATATTCTTACGATGGAGGAGAAGGAAGAACTTGAGATAGATGGCAAGCAGGTTCATGTTCTCCCTACGTGGGAATGGATGTTGAGAGAGAAGTGAAATATTATAAAAAAGGTAATTTATGGAAACATTCAATGATGTAATATCTGGCAATCAACTGGTATTGGTTGATTTCTTTGCTACATGGTGCCAACCTTGCAAGATGATGCACCCTGTGTTGGAAGACTTGAAGAAGACGGTGGGCGACAAGCTTCGCATCATCAAGGTAGATGTAGATGCTCACAATGATGTGGCGGCACAGTATGGCATTCGCTCAGTGCCAACCTTGATGCTCTTCCGCAATGGCGAGGTGCTGTATCGGGAGAGTGGTGCGATGTCGAAGGCTGACTTGATGGCATTGCTCGATCCTTTTATATAAAGGAAGCATGACTTGTTGATTGCCCATTCCGAATTTACTGCAAATTTACAGTAAATTCGGAATGGAATAAGCTCTTATGGGTAGATCTTTCTTTTATGGTAAAAGATGGAAAGATATCTTATTTATCTGATTTTCAGTGCTTGTTTAGTTAATAAATATTATAAAAATAACTTTGTCTTATCAAAAAGATTGTCCTATTCGGAATTTATTGTAAATTTGCAGTAAAATCGGAATAAATGATTATGGCAACGTATGTAAATAGACAGATTTATCTGCAAAAGCTGATTCATCGGCGAGACAATGGTGAGGTGAAAATCATAACGGGGACTCGTCGATGTGGTAAGTCGTGGCTTCTGAAAAAGGTTTATCATGACTATTTGGTGAGTCAAGGTGTACCTAAGAAAAACATAATCATGGTGTCTTTTGATGTGGATGAGGATATTACTGGGGAGGATTTGACCAATCCGATGGTTCTGAAACGCTATCTCTATTCCAAGATAATAGATGAAGATGCCAGCTATTATGTATTTCTTGATGAGATACAAATGGTAGAGGGATTTGAGCGTATTGTGAATGGCTTGAATGCTCATGACAATGTTGATGTCTATATCACAGGCAGTAACTCCAAGTTTCTTTCAAGTGACATCAATACGATTTTTCGAGGTCGTGGTGATGAGGTGAGAGTTTATCCTTTCTCCTTTAAGGAGTTCTGCACAGATAGGTCTGATTCTATTAACGAACTTTGGAAGGAATATTATACATACGGAGGAATGCCTGCTCTTCGTAATCATCCTACTCCTGAGCAGAAGGTGAGTTATCTTCAAAGGTTATGGCAAAAGACATACTTTGATGATGTGGTAGAGCGAAATGGTATCAAGAATCGTGTGGCTTTGGAGTGCTTGGTGGATTCTTTATGTTCTTCCATTGGATCGCTGACCAATCCGAGCAAGATACGTAATACTTTGGAGAGTGTGCAGCATGTAAAGCTTGATGCGGATACTGTGTCTTCCTATATTCAATGCTTGGAGAATGCTTTCCTCTTCGAGGGTGCTCGCCGCTATAATGTAAAAGGCAGGAAGTATTATGAGAGTATCAAGAAATATTATGTGGTGGATGTCGGCTTGCGTAATGCCCGACTGAATTTCCGGCAACAGGAGGTTACCCACATCATGGAGAATGTCATCTACAATGAGTTGCGTATCCGTGGCTATGTAGTGGATGTCGGTGTGGTGGAGAGTCGGGTGATGCGTGATGGCAAGAGTACCTACCAACAGTATGAGATAGACTTCATTGCCACGAATGGTCTCAACAAGTACTACATCCAGTCGGCATATTCTTTGCCAACGGAAGAGAAGCGTGAGCAGGAACTTGCCTCGCTGAAGAAGATAGACGACTCTTTCCGCAAGATAATCATTGTGGGCGATGACATTGCCACATATATGGATGATAATGGTTATGTCTTTATGGGGCTGTTCCAATTTCTTAAGAATGAGGATGTGATGGAGTGAAAAATCAATATAAATACATATATTTTGGAACAACTCCCTGTGGAATACAAAGAGTTGACCAAGGAGGTGGATGAGAAAAATCATACTACATTGCTGCTGCGCCATCTTACAACTTATACGGAGAAAAATCGTTGTGACTATTTCATTCATAAGGATTTGAAAGGCTTCCTTTTAAGAGAAATGGACTTTTATATCAAGAATGAGATTCTTGTGATAGATGACATAGATACAACTGATACAAAGAAGTTCTTGTCTCATTTGGCAGTTATTAAGGCGGTTAAGGCTGTTGGTAAAAGTATCATTACTTTGATGGCACAATTAGAGGAGTATCAAAAGAAGTTGTGGCTTAAGAAGAAAAAGGTGGCTTCGGCTGATTTTTTGGTCACTCTTGATCATATTCCTGCTTCTTTGTATGAGGAAATCGGACAGAATGACAAGCAGCGTGAGGAGTGGGTAAAGCTTTATGCAATAGATAAAGTGAAATTGGGAAAGGGTGAAATCCCAGGAATGAAAGCGGAATACTCAGTTCCGTTGACTCCGCAATTCTTGAAGGAAAATGAGACTTTGGTCGTGGATACTGCTTATTTCTCAAGTGAGTTTAAGCACAAGTTGCTTGCTTCCATTGATCATTTTGATGAGCAATGTAATGGTTTGATGATTAGTTCTGAGAATTTTCAAGCTCTCAATCTTTTGAGAGAGAAATTTGCAGAACAGGTGAAATGTGTCTATATAGATCCTCCTTATAATACAGGTGGTGACGATTTTGTATATAAGGACAATTACCAAGAGAGCAGTTGGCTTCCAACATGAAATCTCCCAACTTGGAAGGTTGGGATGAAGAGAACGTATCATACTATTGCCGAGTTCTTTGCAACCAACTTGAGCGTTGGGCTGGCATGGTGAGGGTAGAGGATGTGTTGCGTTATGATAGACATATCTATGAATATACTTTGCAAATCAATGAATATCGACAAGATAAGGTAATTTGGAAATATTTTCAGTGGTTGGAGCTTCTTTTTACAGAAGTTTATTTGGATAAATACTTTTCTGACAGAGAAGGCTTGGTCAAGGATATCAATCGTTTTCGCAAGAATGATTTTCTGCAAAATAATGATTATTACACAGAGCCTTTTTTCAGGGAGATAACTGCAGAACAACTCAATAAAATCTCTGTCTGGTGTGCTACAGGCTCAGGTAAAACCTTGATGATGCATGTCAATATGCTCCAGTTGCGTTATTATGCCGACTTGCATGGCATGGTATATAATAACACATTGCTTATAACTCCGAAAGAAAGCCTCTCTGCCCAGCATGTAGGAGAGATGGAGCTAAGTGGTATTCAAGTACAGGTGTTTTCCAAAAAGGGAGGAGGACTGTATAAGGATCAGTATGCTCCAGTTACAGAAATCACAAAGCTTGCAGATGAAGATGGAGAATTGAAAGTTAATGTCGATTTTTTTGAGAAGAACAATCTTGTGTTCATAGATGAAGGACATCGTGGGGCAAGTGGTGATTCTTGGAAAAAACTTCGTGATAAACTAAGTGAGGCAGGATTTTGCTTTGAGTATTCTGCTACTTTCGGGCAAAGTATTGCTGCCGAAGGCAACAAGAAAAAGCGTAACGAATTGCTTTGGGAGTATGGTTTGGCTACATTATTCGATTATAGCTATAAGTATTTTTATGAAGACGGATATGGCAAGGACTTTGTGACCCGCAATGTGAAAGTTATGACAGATGCTGCGCAAGAATACCTATATATGTTGGATGGTCTGTTGGGCTTTTATGAGCAATTGCGTCTTTATAATGACAAAAAGGAAGAGTTGATGTCTTTCAATATAGAAAAGCCAGCTGCCATATTTGTAGGTAACACTGTGAAAAGTGCAAAGTCAGAACTGAGTGATATTGTTAGATTGGTACAGTTCTTCCAGCAATTTACAACCGAAACAGATAAAACGATAGAAGGTATCAAAGCCCTGCTTCGTGGAGAGGATGGCTTGGTAGATGCAGAAGGTTATAGTATATATAAGGATGCCTTTGCTTATTTGCGAGAGTTGAACATGGATGCTTCCAAAGTTTATGGCGACATGATGACTTCTATATTCAACAGCAGTCTTTATGGAGTTCAACTTCATTTGGACCGCATAGCTGGTGTGGATGGAGAAATCGGTATGCGTATGGGCAATTCTTCTTATTTCGGAGTTATAAATGTTGGCAATCCTGCTGATGTCGTTAAGGCATGTGCTTCTTTTGTTCATACAGACGTGAGAGACTATAACAGAAGTTCGCTGTTTGAGAATATCAACAAGAAAAAATCTACGATAAACATATTGATTGGTGCGAAGAAATTTACAGAAGGTTGGTCTTCTTGGCGTGTGTCAACAATGTGCTTGCTGAATGTAGGACAGGGAGACGGATCGGAAATTATACAGTTGTTTGGTCGTGGAGTACGCTTGAAAGGCTATGGCTTTTCCTTGAAACGTACTGGCAAATTGGACAAGGGACAGTGTCCGGATGAGGTACCTGGGCATATTGGTATATTGGAAACTTTGAACATCTTTGGATTGAAAGCAGACTATATGGATGAGTTTAGTCGAATCATCAAGGATGAAGGTGTAGAAGTGAATGTACATGACAAGGTAAAGGTAGAGTTGCCTTTAATGCCTAATGTTGTTGACTTGGAGAAAAAACGCTTGAAGTATTTGTGTTTGAAGAAAGGTAAAAAATATATCAAAGATGTTCCGCTTTTGCGATTGGATATGGATGCAACTATTGCGGCAAGCCCCGTTGTGGTTGATCGCGATTCTCAGATAAAAACATTTTCTTCAAATAAGTCTGAAAAAATAAGTCAGACAATTACAAAGGATGAGGCAAAACTTGGTGAAGAACAGTTGGCTCTAATTGATTGGACAAAATTGTACGTTGACTTGTGTGAATATAAGCGTCAGCGTGGAATGTATAATCTTACTATGCAACTGCAAACTTTGAAAGAAGTTGCTGCTAACACGTCATGGTACATATTGTATGTGCCAAAAAGTAGTTTGATTTGGGATGATTATCTGCGTGTTAGTTCAATGTGGTAAGAAATATTGACAACTTTGATGCAAGGATATATTGACAAGTATTACAAGAATCACAAGTCTATTTGGGTAAATCATAACTTGGAGACGGTTTCGTTAACAAGCGAGATGGCAGGTCTTGACGAAAAGGTATTAGTTCAGATAGACAAAGGTATGTATGATGATTTTAAGCGGACGATCGAGCTGATAAAAAGCCAATTGGAGAATCGCTCCTTCGCTTCAACCATAAGAATTGGTTATGGCTTTCAGGCATTATACTTCTCTCGACATTTATATAGTCCATTGATGTACTACAACGGAAAGCTGAAAGATGAAAATGGCAATCAGTTGATAGAAA
>NZ_JBNPLT010000016.1:0-81817 GCF_050313615.1 Prevotella sp. SGI.167
TTGGAAACAAGCAAATTATGCGTGTTAAAAAATTAATATTGTTCTATAAAAATCAACATTTTTTTACTATTCTTTTAATACATAAATTCCTAAGTCGTTGATTGAACGAAAGTTTTCGGCATTTCTGTATCTCTTATGTAAAGATTCAGAAAAATTGGTTCATTTTGGTTCATTTTTCGAAAACCCTCTTTTTATTCTTTTTTGTGGCTCATAGGGCTGCCAGTATCTTGGCGTTTGCATCATCCACTTCTGAGCTTTTGATGGAGCGGAGATAGATTTGTGTGGTGGTTTCGGAATGATGTCCCAATGCCTCGCTGATAACGGAGATAGAGACATCATTGTCTCTTGCCGCCGTTGCCCAGGAATGGCGGGCGATATAGAGGGTAAGCTTGCCCTTGATGCCAATCTTAGTTCCTAACTTCCTGAGGTGGTAGGAGATACGGGCTTCCGCATTGTGATACAGGCGCGCCTCTTCCTGCATTTTGTCAATAGTTTTATCCTGTCTTTTGTTTCCATCATCAACAAGGAAAGGAAAGAGATAAGATGAGGAGGCGGTCTGCGCCTGGTACTTTTCCATCAACTCCTGCATCTCCTTCTCCCATCGGATGGTGAGGCGCTGTCTTGTCTTGCTTCGGGTGTAATAAAGATGATAGCCCTGCTCTGCGCCATGCTGATGATTCCTGCCCTGCCAGGTGGCGGATACGAGGTAAGAGGCAATGGCGAAATGTTTCCGCTCAACGGCCCCGCCTGGTCGCTCTTCTTCGAGTACATCGGCAACATCCTCTATGCCCTTTTCATCCGGAGGCTCTCCACCAGGGCTCTGGCTATTCTCGCCGGAACCCTATCCATCCTGCTGCTTTGGTTCACGGCTACGGATGTATGCGGATATGGCATGTTTGGTGTGGGCTGGACGCTCGATGGTCTCAACTTCTGGGGTGGACTTCTGCGCATGCTCTGCCCGTTTACGATAGGAATGCTGCTGTCCCGTGTTTTCCATCGCATCCAGTTCAAGGTAAAGGGTGCGTTCTGGATCAGTTCCATCATTCTTCTCCTGCTCTTCCACGTACCTTATATAGAGAGCATGGTTGGCGGCAGTAGTGTGGGCAGCGTTGATGGCATCATGGAGAATGGCATCATGCTGAATGGTGTTTTCGAAGCAGTGTGCATCATTCTGATTTTCCCGGCGATAGTATGGCTGGGAGCGAGCGGAACAACAACCGACCGTTTCAGTACCCGCGTCTGCACGTTCCTTGGCGACATCTCCTTCCCGCTCTATATCGTACACTATCCGTTTATGTATTACTTCTATTCGTGGCTCATCGAGAAGCAGCTCTTCACGCTTGGTGAAACCTGGCCCGAGGCACTCATCACCTGTGCGGTTTCGATAGCAGCAGCCTGGCTCTGTCTGAAGTTCTACGACCGGCCAGTGCGCAGATGGCTGGCGAAGAAATAACATATCCTCTAAACGAGGGAAAAAAATATCAGGCATCCCGACGGATTTCCGTTCCGACAGGACGCCTGATGTTTTTTATCTAATCCTAATGATAATCCTTTCTTTCTATCCTCCTGGCTCGCAGGTTCAGCTTACGAGGATTTTGGCGCAAATCCCAGAGATCCACCAGCCAGAGGATATCTTTCTCTTCATTGTAGAAATAGATAATCTTGAAGTTCTTCATGATGATGGCACCACGATACTTTCTCCATTTCTGCAGTTCAGGCACAAACGGATAACTCTCAGGCATCATTTTCAACCGATGCATGATACGAGATAACTGCTCTTGCCATCTCCCAACCGACTTCTTTCCAAACTCTTCTAATGCAAAAACAAGACATTTCTGAAATTCCTGCATGAAGATCTCATCCTGTCTTACAACCATCCTGGAATCGTTTTACGTAAATGAGCATTAAATTCCTCCCACGACATTCCATAGTTCGGGTCATCCAAGTGCTTGTCTATTTCTGCACAATGCTCCATCACCTGCTCCAGCGAGCGCCCCAAAGGATAGGAATCGGTGTCGTAAGCCTCATCCCATGATACTGATGATGCTGCTGATGCTGCCGAACGATAGGCAGGCGATGGCTCGCAGACCTTATCCCCTGCTATCTTCGATCCCTCGATATGATATTTCTTTTCCTCCATATTTCTTTCGCTCTTAAAGTTCCACGTTACTTATTTGGTGCAAAAATACGAAGAAAGATTGGAACTCGCAAGAAAATCTGAAAGAAAATGGCAGAGAACACTGAAATTTAAAGGATTATGCGAATCAATCCAGATGCTGCAAAAATCAAAGATAACAAAGAGATTCGCCACCTTTTTTATATTATCCCCCATTTTTTCTTGCGAAATCAAAATATTCGTCGTATCTTTGCAGAAAGAATTTGTAGAAAGGTGGATGGCTCGCAAAAAGCTATCCTGAAAACATAGGAGATCAGATTATGACAGATACAGAAATGAACGATAGAAGATTGCCGGTAGGTATCCAGTCCTTTGCTGAAATAAGAAGAGAAGGTTACCTGTATGTTGACAAGACTGATATAATATGGAGACTTGCCAACAGGGGGAAAAAGTATAATTACCTGAGCCGCCCACGCCGCTTCGGTAAGTCGATTCTCGTGGATACACTCCAGGCTTACTTCGAGGGGAAAAAGGAACTCTTCGAAGGATTGAAGGTGATGAAGCTGGAGAAAGACTGGACCTGCTATCCCGTCATTCGACTCGACATGAGTTGCGGAGGAGCTACACCAGAAGAACTCAACTCCTATCTCGATGATGCTTTCTATAAATACGAACAGAAGTATGAAGTAGCCGTGCGCCCGGAGGCTTCCCTTGCCGTCCGCTTCCAGAACATCATCGAAACGATGTTTCAAAAGACCGGAAAACAGGCGGTTATCCTCATCGATGAGTATGATTCTCCATTGCAGCATTCCTGGAAGACTCCTCAGCATGATGCCTGCACAGCCATCTATAAATCCGTATTTGCCGTCTTGAAAAAAGAGGACGAACACGAGCGCTTCGTCTTCATCACAGGCATCACCAAGTTCACACAAATCTCCCTCTTCTCTGTGCTTAACAATCTGAGCAACATCAGTTTTGATGCACCCTACGCCACCATCTGCGGCATTTCAAAGCAGGAAGTTGCCGAAAACTTCATACCTGAGATTGAGGCAATGGGAGAAGAAAACGGATGGACTCCTGAGGAGACGCTGAAGCAGCTCACGGCGTTTTACGACGGATATCATTTCTGCAGCGATAACATGGTAGATATATTCAATCCGTTCAGCCTCATCAATGCCCTGGAGGATAGGAAATTGAGAAATTACTGGGCTTCATCTGGCGCCACTTCCCTATTGCCAAAGTTCGTGGATGACATGGAAATGAAGATGGAATATTTTGACCACTGCTTCATCGAGGGCGATACCCTGGAGACATCGGACGTGGTGAATGGCGGAGCCGAGCTCTTCCTCTACCAGTCGGGGTATCTCACCATCAAGGGTTACGATGATGGCGTTTACATCCTGGGCTTCCCTAACTTTGAAGTTCGCAAGGCATTATACCGCGTAGTGGTTCCAGCCTTGACCATGAAGTCGAATTCGGAAGTGGTTTCTGCGCAGAGTTTTCTCAGAAAAATGATGCAAGACGGCAATACCGCTGAAGCCAAGAAGGCATTGAAGGCTCTAATCGCCGATGTTCCATACAGCAACAAGAAGATGGCTAGCATGGATATGGAGGAGCGTTACCGACTGATAATGAGCACGATATTCAGAGCCTTGGGATTTAGGGTGGAAGTAGAGAGAATGCTGGCCACTGGCAGAATAGACATGATTGTGGAGGTTCCGTCCATCATCTACGTCCTGGAACTGAAGCTATCTAACAATGGCGGCATTTCTGCTGCCGAGAGCCAGATAAAGGAAAAGAGCTACACAAAACCATTCAAGGCCGACAAGCGCAAGGTCATCGCCCTGGCAGTGGAACTCGATGAAACGGGCAAGGGATTGATAGATTGGAAAGAAGTGGATGAGTCTTTGTAAAATACAACTCCAAACAAACATCCCGCCAGATGTCCTACCGGATTCAAAATCCGTTGGGACACCTGGCGGGTTCTTTTGTTTATCATAAAGACTAATGATACTCCTTTCTTTCTATCCTCCTGGCTCGCAGGTTCAGCTTACGAGGATCTTGGCGCATATCCCAGAAATCCACCAGCCAGAGGATATCTTTCTCTTCATTGTAGAAATAGATAATCTTGAAGTTCTTCATGATGATGGCACCACGAAACTCCATTCTTTCATTACGGAAATGAGCTACTATAGGATAACGCTTGGGCATAAATTCCAATGAACGCTTAATTTCCTTATATTGTGTTTGCCACTTACGAGCAGTTTTTAATCCAAACTCTTGCAAGGCATACTCAATACTCTTTTTTATCTCCTTCTTGAAAAGGGCATCAGTTTTTATTTCCATTCTGCAATCATCCTTTCTATCTCATCATCCAAAACGGAAATAGGCTCTCCATAATTAGGATCATCCAATTTATCAAAAATGCTCTCGCAATGCTCCATCACCTGCTCCAGCGAGCGCCCCATAGGATAGGAATCGGTGTCGTAAGCCTCATCCCATGATACGGATGATACTGATGAAGCTGATGATGCCATAGAACGATAAGCAGGCGATGGCTCACATACCTTATCCCCTACTATCTCCGATTCCTCGATATGATATTTCTTTTCCTCCATAATTCATTCTTTTTTAAGTTCTACATAATCATTTATATTTTGAGACTGAGAACCTTTTTGGATTCTGCCTCATATCCCAAATGTCAACAATATGCACCACATCCAAGGATTCATCATAATAATAAACCAACTTGAAATTACGCATAAAATTAGCACCCCGAAGCAAATAACTAAACTTTGGAGCACCAAGAAAAGGGGGTTTACCTTCAGGATATTTTTTCAGGAAGTTCTGAATTTTCATCAGTTCTTCTTTCCACTTTCGAGCAGTTTTCTTACCAAAATTCTCATAAGCATCGATAATATACTGGCGTTCCTTTTCTTCATACAGCTTGTGGACAACTATCTCAGCCATGGGAATTCCTCATATAAACGTTCATTAAAGGCATCAACAGATTCCCATTTAGAAGGATCATCCTTAATGGTTTCACAATAATCTATACTATCCAAAAGACCCTCATAGCTAAAATGATTTTTAAGAACAGGAATTTCATCTTTCTGCTCTATCCCATAATCAATCACGTGATGAGATACAGACTCTGATGCAACAGATGCATAGGCTGGCGATGGCTCACAGACCTTATCCCCTGCAATCTTCGATTCCTCGATATGATATTTCTTTTCCTCCATATTTCTTTCGCTATTAAAGTTCCACGTTTTTTATGTAAAGATGATGCAAAGTTACAAAGAAAGATTGGAAACCGCAAGAAAATCTGAAAGAAAATGGCATAGAACGCTGAAATCAATGTACAGATGGAAGGAGATAACAAGATGGTAAAAGAGAAGCAAGAGGTGGTCCACAAAGCAAGAAGGCAATCTCAAGTGAACTTAATCACTTTTGATTGCCTTCTTTTTTTTATCATTAATCGTAAAGTAATATTCTGATTCTATTTTTCGCTTCCTGAGAAAATCTTGATGCGCTGTTCCTCAGAGAGCTTGCAGATGAGAAGCGTTCCGTCTTCCTCAGCTACGATATAGCCGTCGAGTCCCTGGATAACCACCTTCTTCTCGTTCATCGTATGGATGATGTTGTTCTTTGATTCTATCATCTCGATGTTTTTGCCAATCAGGGCATTGCCGTTGAGGTCCTTGCGGCTCTGAGCCAGCAGACTGCCCCATGTGCCCAAATCACTCCAACCGAAATCGGCTGGCATCACGAAAATCTCCTCTGCCTTCTCCATGATGGCATAGTCTACCGAGATACTCTCACATTCAGGATAACGGAGATCTATCTCTTCCTGCTCCTTGTCGGTGCCATAGATGCTTCTCATGCTCTCGAAAATCTTGGCGATGGCAGGCTGATAAACGCGGAAAGCATTCACGATGGTGGCAGCACTCATCACGAAGATGCCCGCATTCCAGAAGAAACTCTTATCCTTGATATATTCTGTTGCCGTTGCCAGATCAGGCTTCTCTCTAAACTGGTCTACACGGAATATTTCCTTGTTTCTTGCCGAAGGAGTAGTCAAATCTGCCTGAATATAACCGTAGCCTGTCTCCGGACGGTTGGGCTTCATACCGAGCGTCACGATACTGTCGGTCTCGCTGGTAAATTTCATGGCAGAAGCAATCACTCTTCTGAACTCATTACCATTAGTAACAATATGGTCGGATGGTGTTACCACGATATTGGCATGTGCATCCTTCTCCTTGATGCGCCAACTGATATAAGCGATGCAAGGAGCCGTATTTCTGCGGCAAGGTTCCTGAAGGATGTTACTCTCCGGTATCTCAGGCAACTGCTCATGAACCAATGCTGCATATTTCTTGTTGGTGACAACCCACACGTTTTCCGGGTCACAAATACCTTCAAAACGGTCGAAGGTGAGTTGCAACAGCGTACGTCCCGTTCCTAGAACATCGATAAATTGCTTTGGCTTTTCAATGGTACTCATAGGCCAGAATCTACTGCCTACTCCACCTGCCATTATTACTAAATGATTATTTTTATGAGCCATAATTTAAAAATATATTTTAATAATGGGCAAAGGTACTAAAAATTATCTGTATAAACGAAAAAAAAGGATGGAAAAAACTTCCATCCTTTATTATTTGTCAGTTTCTGACTGATTTATATCAAAAAAGACAGATTTCAATCCCTAAAGACTGATTTACATGATCATGATTTTCAGCAAAAGCCCGTTTAGAGCTTTGTCAATTCTGCCTTCCAGTTAGCATAAGCTTCGAGATAAGCCTGGCGGTTAGCCTCATCCGGTTCGATAACAGCCAACTTCTTCAGGGTTGCAAATGCCTCATCATGGTCCTTGTAGATACCGGCACCGATACCAGCACCCTTGGCAGCACCGGCACTACCATCTGTCTCATAGAGTTCGATGGTGGCTCCACTTACGCCAGCCAATGTATCTCTGAACAATGGGCTGAGGAACATGTTAGCCTTACCGGCGTGGATTTTCTTGATGTCCATACCCATCTGCTGCATGATTTCCATACCATAGCAGAAGCTGAATACGATACCCTCCTGAGCTGCACGTACGATGTGGGCACGGTTGTGCTTGGTGAAGCTCAAGCCACGGATGGAGCAGCCCACCTCTCTGTTCTCCAATACACGCTCAGCACCATTTCCGAATGGGATAATCTTCACGCCGTCGCTACCGATTGGCACACCGGCAGCCAGGTCATTCATATCAGCATAGCTGACGTCTGGAGTAACATTGCGATGAACCCAGGCATTCAGGATGCCGGTACCATTGATGCAGAGCAATACGCCGAGACGGTCAAGCTCTGTGGTATAGTTGACATGTGCGAAGGTATTCACGCGACTCTTAGGATCGTAGTTCACATCACCGAGCACACCGTAGACCACGCCAGATGTACCCGCTGTACTTGCGATTTCACCAGGGTTGAATACATTGAGGCTGACAGCATTGTTAGGCTGGTCGCCGGCACGGTAAGAGATAGGAGTACCCTCCTTGAGTCCGAGTTCATCAGCAGCAGCCTTGCAGACTACGCTCTGTACAGAGAATGTAGGAACGATGTCGGCAATCATACTCTCATCAAATCCGAAGTAATCGAACAGGAACTTGGCAGGCTTCTTGGCTGTAAAGTCCCACATCATACCCTCAGAAAGACCGCTGATGGTAGTCTTCACCTCACCGGAAAGTTTCATGGCGAGATAATCGCCTGGGAGCATGATTTTATCAATCTTGTCGAAGAGCTCAGGCTCGTTCTCCTTCACCCATGCCAGCTTAGAGGCAGTAAAGTTGCCTGGAGAGTTGAGCAGATTGCGCAAGCAGAGGTCTTCTCCCAGTTCACGGAAAGCCTTCTCGCCATAAGGTACGGCACGGGAGTCGCACCAGATGATAGATGGGCGCAACACCTGCTGGTTCTTGTCAACGCAAACCAATCCGTGCATCTGATAAGAGATACCGATAGCGAGGATATCCTCACCCTTGGCACCGCATTCAGTCATGATTTTCTTCAGCGCCAGCTTGGCATTATCCCACCACATCTGTGGATCCTGCTCAGCCCATCCAGCCTTCACCGCCATGATAGGCGCCTCATGGTCTGGATAAAACGCAGACGCTACAATTTCACCGTTGTCTACATCGGTAAGAGATGCCTTTACCGAACTGGAACCTACATCAAAGCCTAATAAATATCTTCTAGCCATAATTAGTTCATTTTATATGTTTATTATAATTAAATTGTTCTTTCTTTATATAATACGAACCAACATGGAATTCCCCCCGAAATGAAATATATTTTTTCTTGCTATTTACAGATTATCGCCAAAGAGATCGTTGCTAACGTAGCCATTTCCGCTGTCGGAACCGGGATTATCCTCCTCGTTATTGATGCCAGCCGTGGCAGAAGAAGAGAAGTCGAGCATGAGCTGCTGAACCTGAACCGACTTGAAATTGATATGATAAACACCATATCCCTTGCCTTTCTCAATAAGCGAACCTGGGTCTTTGGCGCAACGGGTGAGATACTGTGTGACATAGGCATGCACATCCTTATAATTCAATGGTGTAAAGATTGAATTACATGAATTATAAACATGACGGGCAATCTTCTCAAGTTTGAGACCATTGCTGCCCGCAGCCATCAACACTCTGAATATCTCCTGATCTATAGACATGGTTACTGTAATAATAAAGTTTTTAAGTTAAAACAAAGATAAAGAACAAAGAAAAAGAAAGACTAGAGACAGAAAGAGCCGCGGCATTCTCCTGAAAAGAAAACCGCGGCTCCTTGAGATTTCTTATTTAAGCGAGAGCTACCTTGTTGTCCTCGTCCTTAATCTTACCCTCTTTGAAGAGCCAACCGAGACCGAGGATAGTTTCCTCTGTGCTGATACCAGCAGCCTTAGCAATCTCTGCAACTGTCTGAGGCTTCTCTGCAGCAGCAAGAGCCTGATAAACATCACCAGCACGGAAGCCAGCGTTTTCTGCGTTCAAGTAAAGAACGTCCTTCTTTGCAACAGTTGTCTTCTTTGCAACTGGAGCCTTCTTTGTAGCTGTCTTCTTTGTGGCAGCTGTCTTTGTTGTTGATTTCTTTTCTACCATGATTTTAGTAAAATAATTATAGTCTCTATATAAGCACCACTTGATGCTTCACTTCCTTTTGAAGGAAGCATCTGATGATGCCCTTGCTTTAGTCATTTTTTAACACCTTTCAGCGTTATCTTTTATTTTGTACTGCAAATTTATAACATTTTTTTTAGATTATCAACTTTTTATTGAAAAAAATGACGTATAATAAATAAAAGCGCAGCATTTCTTGACTTACATCAAGATAATGCTACGCTTTTTTGCTTATATTCAGCGATTTAGCTAAAATATTAATCCTTTAAGTCTAACTTGATTTCCAACTCATCGAGCTGCTTTGGATCCAACTCTGATGGTGCATCAAGCATCACATCGCGGCCTGAATTGTTCTTAGGGAATGCGATACAGTCGCGAATGCTGTCGAGACCTGCCAAGATGCTGACGAAGCGGTCGAGACCGAAAGCAAGACCTGCGTGAGGTGGTGCTCCATACTTGAAGGCATTCATAAGGAAGCCGAACTGAGCCTCAGCACGCTCTGGTGTGAAGCCGAGAACCTCGAACATCTTCTCCTGCAACTGGGTGTCGTGGATACGGAGAGAACCTCCACCCACTTCGATACCGTTGCAGACAAAGTCGTATGCCTTGGCACGAACCTGCTCTGGATGCTCATCGAGCAATGGGATATCGTCTGGATTTGGCATGGTGAATGGATGGTGGGTAGCCATCAGGCGCTGCTCCTCGTCGCTCCACTCGAAGAGAGGGAAGTCAATAATCCAGAGACACTTGAATACGTTCTTGTCGCGCAAACCAAGACGCTCACCCATTTCAAGACGCAGAGAGCAGAGCTGGATACGGGTCTTGTTGGCATTGTCGCCACTCAGGATCAATACCAGGTCGCCATCCTTGGCACCCATCACGGTCTTGATCTCAGCCAATTCCTCTGGAGTATAGAACTTATCGATGCTACTCTTGATAGTACCATCAGCATTATACTTGATGTAAACCAATCCCTTAGCACCTACCTGTGGACGCTTCACGAAATCGGTCAGTTCATTAAGCTGCTTGCGGCTATAGTCAGCGCATCCAGGAACGCAGATACCACCGATATACTTAGCCTCATCGAATACGGCGAAGATTCCCTTGCCCTTGAAAGCTTCCTTGAGTTCTACAAACTCCATGCCGAAGCGCAAGTCTGGCTTGTCGCTACCGAAGCGGCGCATAGCATCATGCCATGTCATCTGCTCCAGCTTAGGCAATTCTACGCCACGGATTTCCTTAAACAGGTGGCGTGCCATCTCTTCGAAAAGATTGATGACATCATCCTGGTCTACGAAACTCATCTCGCAGTCAATCTGTGTAAACTCTGGCTGACGGTCAGCACGGAGGTCCTCATCACGGAAGCACTTGGCAATCTGGAAGTAGCGGTCGAAACCAGCTACCATCAGAAGCTGCTTCAGGGTCTGAGGGCTCTGAGGAAGTGCATAGAACTGTCCTGGGTTCATACGGGAAGGAACCACGAAGTCGCGGGCACCCTCTGGAGTACTACCGATGAGGATAGGAGTCTCAACCTCCATGAAGTTCTGGCTGTCGAGGAAGTTACGGATGAGGATGCACATACGGTGGCGCAACTCCAGGTTCTTGCGTACGGCAGGGCGACGCAAGTCGAGGTAACGATACTTCATACGGATATCATCACCACCATCAGTATTATCTTCGATAGTGAAAGGAGGAGTCTGGCTCTTAGAGAGCACGTTAAGTTCCTTCACCAGGATTTCAATATCACCGGTATCCATCTTAGGATTCTTGCTCTGTCGCTCGCTTACTGTACCCTTAATCTGGATGCAGTATTCACGACCCAGCTTGTTAGCTGCATCGCACAAGTCCTTGTTATCGGCCTCATTGAAGACCAACTGTGTGATACCATAACGGTCGCGCAAGTCAACGAATGTCATACCACCCATCTTTCTTGTGCGCTGTACCCATCCGGCAAGAGTTACCTCTTTGCCTGCATCAGAGAGACGAAGCTCTCCACAAGTATTACTTCTGTACATACCTTTATATTATATATATTTATTTACTACAATGTGCAAAGTTACGACAAAAAGAGGAGAAAACAAAAAAAAAACGCGAAAATATTATAAAATAATACCTTCGCGACCTTATTCTATTATAAACCAACTATCAATTTGCATCATTCCTGCCCATTTGTGCATCTTGCAGGAATCTTATTTCTATCCAAGACGAAATATTATTTGTGCATCCTGCGGAATGCCTGTCTGTGGAATTTCTCCTCTGCCCTGATAACGCTGAGCACCTTATAGGCAGGCAGCACGGTCATGAATCTTGCATGATATTCCTGCTGCAGCTGTTTCAGCTGGATGTCTATCTCATCCTGTCGGCGGATAGCCGCTTCGCACGCCTCGTTGTCCTTAGGATTGATGTGTCTGTACCGGCGCATCTCATCGAAAAGCATACGCATCTTCTTGCCCATCTGTCGATACATGGGGAAGAATCTGGCAGCCTCTCCAGGCGTCAGGGCAGCATTAGTTGTGATATACTGCTCCAGTTCCACCTGAAACTTCTTAGGGTCGAATGCAGCATGCTTTCTGCCATGCTGAGCCTGAATGCCAGTGATGCCCATCAGCAGCATGACCATCAAAATGATGATTCTATGTTGGAAATTCCATTTCATATCTTTAATTATTGTTTATTTCATCTGATTCCGTAACCTAAACGTTACTATCTTAGTTCTCTGTCATCAATGATGCATAGATAGTCTCATTGTCTATCATCGCATAGTCTGCCATCTCATTGAAGGCGGCTTCCTCACTGGCCACAGTTTTCTGTTCATGCTGCTTCACATGAGCCACCACCTTGCTGTTGCCTTCATGCTGCCAAGCCCAGAACGAGCCGCCGCCCAGCAGCGCCACGACAGCAACGGCAGCAGCTATCTTGCGCAATGGCAACTTCTGCCAGAGCGTCTGACGGCTGCGTATGTCGATGACACGAATCTCCTGTTCCGGCAATTTCTCCATGATTCTCTCGGTGAGATGATCGAAGTAACCATCAGGAACCTTGAAGGGATTCTCCTTGCTAAAACGTTCTTTCAATATGTTTTCTTCTCTTGTCATATACTACTACCTTTCCTTCTTTTTTATTATTGACGGATTCAACCTCAAAAGGTTTAATATTTCTGCAAGAATTCTGTTATTTTCTTCACTGCCAGATGGTAAGATGCCTTCAAGGCGCCTTCGCTGGTAGAGAGGATTTTGCTTATCTCAGAATATTTCATGTTGTCGAAATACTTCAGGGTGAACACCGTGCGCTGCACATCGGGCAACAGGGCTACGGCTTCCTGCAGATGTACCTGGATCTCATCCCCGTCGAAATATTCATCGGCAAGCAAGCGTGAAGCGATGCCGGGTTCATCATCCGCACTCACCTGCGTGGACTGCTTCTTCTTTCTGAGGAAATCCAGGGATTCGTTGATGGCGATGCGGTAGAGCCAGGTGGACAGGGATGACTTACCCTGAAAGGTTGCCAGATTGGTCCATGCCTTGATAAAGACATTCTGTAAAATGTCATCGGCATCGTCATGATTGAGTACGATGTTACGAATCTTCCAATACAACGTCTCGCTGTACTGACTCACCAGCACAGCGAATCCTGCCCGTTGCGTCTTCGGATCGCTCAACATTTCCAAAAGTTCTTTATCTTTGATCATAATTAAGATTTATTTTCTTATAAATATTTCTTCAGATGCTCCCATATCACCTTGTCATATCCGTACACGTCGGGATATTCCCTGGTGCGTCCACCTGCCAGCGGATAGAGCGTATAGTAGGTGATGAAGAGAGGCACCTCCGGCTTCACCTTCACAACATTCACCACCATCTTGCGGTTGCTCAGCGAGTCGTCTGTCATCGAATATTGTATCTTGTCCATCAGCTTCCGGTTCTTTTCTGCCAGGAGGAATACTGCAAAATCGTAAGGCTTCTCTATTCTGATACATCCATGCGATACTCCCCTTTCCTCTCTTTCAAAGACTCCCCTGCTGCTGGTATCATGCAGATAGACCGAGAAGTTGTTGTCGAATCGGAAGATGATGCGTCCCAGGGCATTGCCCTTTCCTCCGCGCTGCACCACTCCATAGGCACCAGAAACCAGCATGGCTCTCGTCACCCGATGCAGATCCACCTCCTCACCGGTCTTCACATCCCTCACATAGTAGTTACGTGCCAGGAAATAGCCTGGGTTTCCGGCATGGCGGGCCATATCGTGAAGAATGATGCTGCGTGGCACAAACCATTTCGGATTGATATCCATTCTCTTGATATGGCTGTTGAGCAATGGGGTCTTGGTCTTGAGCGATCCGCAGCCGATACGCATGGTGAGCGTATCCTGCCCGTCTACCGCCATCAGCTGGTAAGCCGGGATATTGACCACAACATATTTCTGATGGTTCCAGATATTGTCCTTCTGTCTCCATCTGCTCCTTTCCATATTCACCAGCACCCGGTCACGCTCTCCTTTGGAAAGTCCTCCCCTGTTCAGTTTTTCCTTGAATACGCGGTAGAACGGATTTTCCGGCTGTACTGATTTCAGGAATGCGGTAAGCGAATCTGTTCCCATACCGATTCTTTCCATCGCCTGGGCAAAGAACGAATCATCAGGATGTTCCATCTTCACATCAAAGAGCTCCCTGAATCTTACAGGTAGCTTGATTGTATCATAGGGATTAGGAGCCACCGTATCCAGGCGGTTCAGCACGAAGTTGGGATTCATATAACCAAAGCGCTGACCGGCAACGTATCTCAGATACGATTTGGTAAGCCGGTACTCCAATCTAGCCATCACCCTGTTCACCTGGTTCTGCTGTCTGTCCAGGTGCAGGGTTCTGAGCCGTTCGATGTCTTCCGTAATCTCATCCACAAAAAAGCGTCGCTTATTGAATCCGAATTCATCTACAGTTTTCAGAAACGAGAGCAGCGAATCGGCACGATGATCTATACCATGACGGTCAATCCACAGGAAGCCGCCACGGTGCTGATAATATTTCCGAGTATGGAGGTCGGCAACAAGACGGTCTTTATCCTGCTGCATGAGGCTATCCATCAATCCTCGAATCACTTTAGAATTGACAGCATACGCCTTCTCGTTAAAATCCTGATAGTATTCTAACGTCAACAGCCTGTTGCTATTGGGTTGCGAATCCTTACACCCCATCATCATCAAACCGAGCAACAGGGGTAAAAATCTCAATAACTTCACTTTTACCTACGATTGACAGTAATTTTACGTGTAAACGATGGACCTACTTTAATAATATAGATACCATCCGACAAAGGCATGGAGATGCGCTTGTCCTGACCTTCTACCATAAAGGATTTGACAACGATGCCAGCCAGGTTATAAACCTTAACTACCAGCCCGTTGGCACCCGTGATATGCATCACGCCATTGGTATAGCTTACGGCAATGTCCTGTGCTTCCAGGTCTATCATTTCCACAGCACTGGTTTCTGCCAGCACCTGGGTAGGTGCTGCCATCATCATTGCAGCCAATGTTATCATAGAAAGTATAGTTTTCTTCATATTGTGATTCCTTATATAATGATTTTACGTAAAATTCTTTCTGCAAAGGTATACAAAAAATAGGAACCTTCCAACATATAGCTGGTAAAGTTCCTATTATTTTTATATTTTTAACCTAACAGGCAATATGATTTCATCATGATTACATGATACCGTCTTCACGGAGTTTCTGCTGCCATTTCCATGCAGAAGCCAGGACGTCAGAAAGATTAGCTTCTGCCTTCCAGCCCAATACCTTGTTTGCCTTGGTGCAGTCGCCCCAGATCTTCTCGATATCACCCTCACGGCGAGGACCATACTTCCAGTTCAGCTTCACACCGGTAGCCTTCTCGAAGGTCTCTACGATTTCGAGGGTTGAATTACCGTTGCCTGTACCAATGTTGAAGTACTCGATAGGCTCTGTCTCCTTGTCAAGTACACGAGCCATAGCGCAAACGTGAGCCTTGGCAAGGTCTACTACATAGATATAGTCGCGGATGCAGGTTCCGTCTGGAGTATCATAGTCGTTACCGAAGATGGTCAACTCCTTGCGGATGCCCATAGCGGTCTGAGTAACGTAAGGAATCAGGTTGTTTGGCACGCCGTTAGGCAACTCACCGATTTCAGCAGATGGGTGTGCACCGATTGGGTTGAAGTATCTCAGCACGATGCTCTTGATGTTGGCACCGCTGTGGATATAGTCGGCAATGATCTGCTCGTTGATTTCCTTAGTATTACCGTAAGGAGAGGTAGCCTTCTGGTGAGGAGCCTCCTCAGTAACAGGAAGGTTCTCTGGCTTTGGCTGACCGTAAACGGTGCAAGAAGAAGAGAAGATGATACCCTTGACATTATATTTTGGCATCAACTCAAGCAGGTTGATGAGCGATACTACATTGTTACGATAATACATCAGAGGTTTCTGAACGCTCTCGCCTACTGCCTTGCTGGCAGCGAAATGGATGATACCCTGGATTTCAGGATACTTCTGGAAAATAGCCTCTGTTGCTTCCTTGTCACGCAAGTCTACTTTCTCGAAAGCAGGACGAATACCTGTGATCTTCTCGATACCGTCGAGAACCTCAATCTTTGAGTTGGAGAGATCGTCTACAATGACTACATTGTAACCTGCCTGCTGTAATTCTACTGTGGTATGACTACCGATAAAACCTGTACCGCCAGTTACCAAAATTGTCTGTTTCATACTTCTTAGTCTTTGATTGAATAATTGATAGTGTCTAGCGTTTATCGCTTAGATGGTTGCAAAAGTACTGCAAAAAAGTGAAACTACAAAATAATTCTGAAAAAATATGCTTACTTATTCTTTATTTTCAAGAATTCAACGTAACTTTGCAACTGAATCAGAATGATCAGCGGAAGAAATCTTTTGAATTTAACATCCATAGAAAACAAAATTATTATGAAACAGTACGATATTGAAAAAGACATAAGATACTTGCAACTGCTGTCGCAATCGTTTCCTACGATAGCAGAAGCCAGCACTGAGATCATCAATCTCAAGGCTATCCTCAACCTGCCTAAGGGCACTGAGCATTTCCTTGCCGACATCCACGGTGAGTACGAGGCTTTTCTGCATGTATTGAAAAACGCATCGGGTAACATCAAGCGTAAGGTGAACGAACTCTTCGGCACTACCCTGCGCGAACAGGAGAAACGTGACCTCTGCTCGCTCATCTATTATCCGGAGCAGAAACTCGAACTCGTCAAGATCAACGAGAAGGACATTGATGACTGGTATCACATCACGCTCCACCGCCTGGTGGCTGTTTGCCGTGATGTTTCCAGCAAGTATACCCGTTCCAAGGTGCGCAAGTCGCTGCCTTGCGATTTCTCCTATATCATCCAGGAATTGCTCCACGAGCATACCGAAGATCATGACAAGACGGCATACGTCAATGTCATCGTTGATACCATCATCTCTACCGGCCGTGCCGATGATTTCATCATTGCCATCGCCAACGTCATCCAGCGCCTTGCTATCGACCAGCTGCATATCCTGGGCGATATCTACGACCGTGGTCCGGGTGCGCATATCATCCTCGACAAGATGCGCCGCTACCACAGCTGGGACATCCAGTGGGGCAACCACGATGTTTTGTGGATGGGTGCTGCTGCGGGCAATGATGCCTGCATCTGCAATGTCATCCGCCTCTCCCTGCGTTATGCCAATCTCTCTACCCTAGAGGAAGGCTACGGCATTAACCTCATTCCGCTTGCCACCTTCGCCATGGAGACCTACAATGATGATTCTTGCACCGAGTTCCTGCCTAAGCTGAGCGGTGGCGCTGCCAGTCTTGACGACAAGACTACCCGACTCACAGCACAGATGCATAAGGCGATAGCCGTCATCCAGTTCAAGATTGAGGGTCAGCTCATCGAGAAGCATCCGGAATGGAAGATGGACGGCAGACGCCTCTTCGAACACATCAATTATGAAAAGGGTACGGTAGAAATCGATGGCAAGGAATACGAGATGAGTTCCTGCAACTTCCCTACCATCGACCCGAAATACCCAAACCGTCTCTCTGAAGAAGAAACGATACTGATGCAGAAACTGCACCACTCTTTCAAAGTCTGCGAAAAGCTGCATAAGCATATCCGGGTGATGTTGCAGCATGGCTGCATGTATGCCATCTTCAACAACAACCTGCTCTTCCATGCTTCCTGTCCGCTCAATGCAGATGGTTCCTTGAAAGAGGTAGAAATCTATCCGGGTCATAAATACAGCGGTCGCGACCTGATGCACTATACCGGCATGCAGATTCGTACCGCCTTCCAGCAGGACAGCGACCCAGCCGAGAAGGAATATGCCATCGACTACTTCCTGTATCTCTGGTGCGGTCCGGACAGTCCGCTCTTTGACAAGAGCAAGATGGCTACCTTTGAGCGCTATTTCGTGGCTGACAAGGAGACCCATAAGGAGGAGAAGGGTTATTACTTCCTCCTGCGCGACAACGAGGAGGTGATAGACCATATCATGGATGAGTTTGGCGTTACCGGACCTAACCGCCACATCATCAACGGCCACGTGCCGGTACGTACCCTGAAGGGCGAGAATCCTATCAAGGCAAACGGCAAGCTGATGGTGATAGACGGTGGTTTCTCCAAGGCATACCACAACGAGACGGGTATCGCCGGCTACACGCTGGTATACCATTCCCGTGGTTTCCAACTGGTACAGCACGAACCGTTTACCAGTACCGAAGATGCCATCAAGCAAGGTACCGACATCAAGAGTACCACCCAGATTGTGGAAATGTCCAACCGCCGTATGCTGGTTGCCGATACCGATATAGGTCAGGAACTCCGTAAACAGGTAGAAGACCTGAAGGAACTTCTGTATGCTTACCGTCATGGCTATATCAAGGAGAAGGAAACAAAGAAAATGTAAGTTCCAGAAAAGATAAGAGGCTGATGCTGTCATCGTTAACCGATAACAACACCAGCCTCTTTTTTATTCAATCGGCTTTTTTATTCATTCAGCCATTTTTATTCATTCAGCCATTTTTATTCCAATCCAAACAAAGTCTTCAGACCACCGTCTACACCAGAGAAGCCCATGAAGGCTAGACTGAGGAGTGCAGCTGTAACCATCACGATAGCTACGCCCTGCATACCCTTAGGAATGCGGACCAATGCCTGCTGCTCACGAATGCCGGCAAAGACGATGAGAGCCAGGGCAAAGCCGAGAGCGGTAGAGAAGGCGTAAACCACACTCTCCAAGAGATTGTAGTCCTTCTGGATAACCAGGATGGCTACACCCAGCACAGCACAGTTGGTAGTAATCAAAGGCAGGAAGATACCGAGCGCCTGATAAAGTGCAGGAGAAACCTTCTTGAGGATAATCTCTACCATCTGAACCAAGGCTGCAATCACGAGGATGAACGCCAGGGTTTGGAGATATTGCAATCCGAATGGATCGAGTACATACTTCTGAACACACCAGGTAATGATGGTTGCCAGGGTCAAGACGAAGGCGATGGCACCCCCCATACCGATGGCTGTATTAACTTTCTTCGATACGCCCAGGAACGGACAGATACCGAGGAACTGCGACAAGACGATGTTGTTGACGAATATCGCAGAGATAAATATCAATAAATATTCCATAATTTCTATTCTATTTCATGGATTGAAGCGATGCTTACGCTTACTTCTTTACCTTATTAAATATAGCAATGATGTAACCCAAGGTGAGGAAAGCTCCAGGAGGCAGGATAAACATCAGAATGTTGGTAGTCTCTGGCAACAGAGTGATACCGAATACGCTTCCTGCACCGAGAATCTCACGGGCACTACCCAAGATAGTCAAACCGAGGGTGAAACCCAAACCGCAGCCGAGACCATCAAAGAGACTGGCAATCGGTGAGTTCTTGGCAGCAAAGCTCTCTGCTCTACCCAGGATGATACAGTTTACTACAATCAATGGGATGTAGATACCCAGTGCCTGGTTGATGCTGTCAGGAGCATAGGCGCTCATCAACATCTGCAGGATGGTTACGAAGGCTGCAATCACTACGATGAAAACAGGGATGCGAACCATATCCGGGGTAATCTTCTTGATACAGGAAATCACAAAGTTGGTACAAACCAATACTGCCATGGTTGCCAATCCCATGGAAAGACCATTGATGGCACTGGTAGTTGTTGCCAAGGTAGGACACATACCGAGGAGCAACACGAAGGTAGGGTTCTCCTTGATGAGTCCGTTCATCAAAATTTTCATATTACTCATATCGGCTTATCCTTTCTTTTCGTTATGTTCAACTTTAGATGCACGGCTCTCAGCATCTGCTTTCTGAGATGCACCACTCTCGCCATCTACATTCTTACCTGCATAGGCAGCATACGCCTGATTGATAGCCTTGAGGAAGGCACGGCTGGTAATGGTTGATGCGGTGATGGCATCTACTGCATTGCCACCCTTATCGTCCTTGCTTACGTGAAGGTCGCCATCCTTTGGAGTTTTTCCGATGATGCTACCCTTTCCGTCTTTCTGGAACCAGGTAGTTGCCTTGGCACCCAGACCCGGAGTCTCTGAAGCCTGAAGGATGGTGTAACCCATAATCTTGCCCTCGGTATCGAAACCTACGAGCACCTTCAAGTCGCCACCGAAACCGCCGGTAGTACTCTCTACGGCTGCGCCCAACTCCTTACCGCTCTTGTCAGAGCACTTGTGGAGGATAAAGGTAAACTCCTTGCCGCCAAACTCCTGCTTCACCTCTTCAGGTTCTGCTACCTGGAGGTCTTCAGTACCCATCACGCTCTTGATACCGGTAGCCAGACTCTGTGCTGCCTTCTCGGCGATAGGACCAGATGTAAGGTGATTGATGTATGCCAGCACAGCACCCACAACGAGCGCTACGCCTACGAGCACCAAAACCATGTTCTTTAATGATGATTCTAATTTCTGCATGTCTCAGTCCTCCTTATTTCTTAGCTGGCTTCTCACCGAAGCGCTTTGGTTTAACGTATGTATTAATAAGAGGTGTGAACGCATTCATGATAAGAATGGCGAACGACATACCTTCCGGATAACTACCCCAGTTACGGATGATAACGGTGAGAAGACCGATGCAGACACCGTAGATGAGCATACCCTTGTGAGTCATTGGTGATGTTACATAATCGGTAGCCATAAAGATGGCACCGAGCATCAGACCACCACTGAAGATGACTGCCAGAGGATTGGCATAAACAGGATTAGCCAAATGCATCAAACCGCTGAAAACGAATACGGTAGCAATGATGCTGACTGGAATATGCCAGGTGATGACCTTCTTCCAGAGCATGTAAGCCAAACCGAGCAAGAGGGCGAATGCACAAACCTCACCGGTAGTTCCGGCACCGAAGGTATCTCCAGTAGCACCGAAGAGCAGGCTCATGGAATCAGGCAACTGATTCAGGAGAGAAGCATCGCCAGTCTTGATGGCTGTCTTCATGATAGCCAGCGGTGTAGCACCAGTTGTAGCATCGGTATAGCTGAGCATCTGTCCAGCCACAGGCCATGATGTCATCTGTGCAGGGAAACTGACGAGCAGGAAGCAACGGCCTACCAAAGCAGGATTGAAAGGATTGTTACCCAGACCACCGAAACTCATTTTACCCACACCGATGGCAAACAGGGCACCGATGATGATAATCCAGAGAGGAAGGTTACTTGGCAAGTTCATGCCGAGCAGAAGACCGGTGATGATGGCAGAACCATCGAGCAAGCTGGTCTCCTCCTTCAGGAGATATTTTGTAATTGCCCACTCAAAGAAGACGCAGGCTGCCACAGAGGTGAGCAGTACGACTGCTGAACCCAGACCGAAGAAATAGAAAGATGCGAGGATGGCAGGCACAAGAGCGATGATCACTCCGTACATGTTCTTCTCCACGCTCTCATTTCCATGGGCATGTGGCGATAATGAAACGATTAATTTTCCCATTTTATCTTTTAAATTCTTTCTTAAATGAAATTCATTCTTGACGTGAACGCTTACTTCTTGGCGTTGCGAGCTCTGATGATGCCCATTACCGCTGCCTTACCATTGATGATGTTATCGAGGATAGGACGATGAGATGGACAGGTAAACTGGCATGAACCGCAGGCAATGCAGGATGTTACCTCCTCTGCCTCCAGACGTTCATAATCCTTCACTACGCTCAGGGTAGCAAGCAAGTATGGCTCCAGGCCCATTGGGCAGGCATCCACACACTTGGCACAGCGGATACATGGCTGAGCCTTCTTGCGATGAGCATCCGCATCGGTCAGTACGGTGATGGAGTTGGTACCCTTGGTTACAGGAACATCGAGACTGATTACAGCCTTACCCATCATCGGACCACCAGCCAACACCTTGTTGTCGCCCTCAGGCAAACCTCCGCAATTCTCAATCATCTGAGAGAATGGAGTTCCCATACGTACGAGGAAGTTGCCCGGATTCTTCACCTGCTTACCGGTCACGGTGGTATAGCGCTCGAAGAGAGGCTTGTTCTTCATAACTGCCTGATAAACAGCGAAGGCAGTACCTACATTCTGAACTATTGCTCCAACGTTGACTGGGATAGCTGGAGGAGCAGGAACCTGACGGCGAATGACGGCATCCACCAGCTGCTTCTCACCTCCCTGAGGGTACTTCTTAGCCAGAGGTACAATCTCGATACGAGCGTCATTAGCAGTCTTTTCCTCGAAGAGTTTGATGGCAGCAGGTTTGTTATCCTCGATACCGATGTAGCCCTTCTCTACCTTTGCCGCCTTCATCAGAAGGTTCAAACCAACGAGAATCTCATCGGCATGCTCCATCATCAGGCGATAATCGGCTGTGATGTAAGGCTCGCACTCTACACCGTTGATGATGACGCACTCTGCCTTGGCTCCTGGAGGAGGACAAAGCTTGATGAAGGTAGGGAAACCGGCACCACCCATACCAGTGACACCTGCTACCTTGATGCGGTTTACGATTTCCTCTGGAGTAAGCTCAGTATGAGCCTCAAGCGTCTCGAGTTTATCAGAGCGGTCGATGCTCTCCTCCCACTCATCGCCTTCTACATTAATAATAATGCAAGGCTTGCGATAACCGGTAGCATCAATAGATGTATCTACCTTGAACACGGTTCCAGAAACGGAACTGTAAATAGGAGCACTCACAAAACCACCAGCCTCAGCGATGAGTGTACCCACCTTCACCTTGTCGCCCTTGGCAACTACAGGCTTGGCAGGAGCACCGATGTGCTGACCAAGTGGGAAAATAGCCTGCTTTGGGAGAGGAGCCACCTGAGTAGCCATCTCAGCAGTAATCTTATTCTCTTCTGGGTGAACTCCACCAATTCTAAAAGTTCTCAAATTCATGATTTAGTCCTCCTTCTTTTCTTCTGAAGTTTCTACCTTTGGAGCGGCTACAGGAGCCTCAGCCTTTGGTGCAGCAACTGGAGCTTCTGCTACAGGAGCAGCCTCTGCAGCTGGCTTTGCCTTCTTAACTGGGAAATTAACTTTTACGAGAGCACCTGTTGGGCATTCATCAACACACTTGGTACACATGCGGCACTTATTGAAGTCAACATAAGCCACATTGTTCTCAATGGTGATAGCATCAAACTTACAGACTTTCTGACACTTACCGCATCCGATGCAAGCAACGCTACAAGCCTTCTTAGCCACAGCTCCCTTGTCGTGGTTCACGCACTGAACGTAAACACGGCGACCCTTAGGACCCTTCTTACGGAGTTCGATGATATGACGTGGACAAGCCTTGGCGCACGCACCACAGCCCGTACACTTCTCCTCATCAACCTCAGGAATACCCGTCTCAGGATTGATAGAGATGGCACCAAACTGGCAAGCAGCCACGCAATCACCACAACCCAGACAGCCGAATCCGCAGCCGGTTTCACCAGCGCCACAGGAGTTCATAGCAGCACAAGTATGCAAACCATCATACTCGGCGATGCGAGGACGATGCTCGCAAGAGCCATTACAACGAACCACAGCCACCTTTGCCTCTGTGTTAGCCACAGCCAGACCCAGGAGATCAGCTACCTTGCCCATCACGTCGGCACCACCTACAGGACACATCAGCCCATCGATGCTACCTGCATCAGCACCCTTGACCAGCGCTGCAGCCATACCGGAACATCCGGCAAAACCGCAACCACCACAGTTGGCACCCGGAAGGAGTTCTCCCACCTGTCCCAGTCGAGGGTCTTCTTCGACGGCAAACTTCTTAGATACTCCGAAGAGCACCAATGCTGCAATCAGCGCAATGGCACCGAGTACCAAGACCGCAATCAAAATAAAATTCATAATAATTTGTATTTGTTTTAGTTAATAATCAACAACGTTCGAGTTTAAAACTGAATCGGTTTCTTAACCTGTTACGCATCAGATAGAGCACAACATAATAAGGGACGAGAATTCCCAGCGCCGAAACGGCAGCCATACCCTCAGAATGGGTAGTAGCAAGAACAGCTATCAAGGTTGCCACCATGGTCACCAGAGGCAAAAGATAACCGTAAAGGCTGGCTCTGTAACCTACGGAAGCGTCAGCCACCACGACAACTGAATCGCCCTTCTGATAAGAAGCAGCGTCAGCCATTCTTATCTCTACCATTTTTTCTTTCATTTCAGAGGCATTGCAGTGGGCAGCCACTTTGCAGGCGCTGCAGGCAGAAGCCTGGAGGATGCGAACTTTCACACATTCTCCCTCTACCCCATCTACGATACCAGCATGTTTTATCTTGTTCATTTGCAAAGTCTAGTTAGCAATTTATTTGGTTGCAAAGGTAGCAAATATTTTAGAAATGACAAACAATTTAAGAAGGTTTTTTAATTAAAAGGGGCGTAAACGTTTTCTTTGTTACTTTTTTTGCCAAACTTCTTTGTTTGTTTCATTTTTTTGTGTACCTTTGCAATAGAAAGATAAAAAACAAGCCTCAAGCTCGCAAAAAGCCAAGGGCTGATAAAAACGTAGATTTATGGAAGTAACAGAACAAATGATTCAACAAGTAGAGCGCTTTATCAGAAAAGTGTCTCAAAAGTTTCCTGTACCAGCGTCTGAAGAAGACACATGTATGCTGACCGATATCCATGTGAGAGTATCACAGGACAGCGGCGAGATGCTTGCCTTTGACGATGACGAGAACGAAATTACCCGCTGTGTTGTTGAGCAATGGATTGACAACAAAGATGAAAACTTCTATGATGAGGTGGCGAAGCTTTTGCGTGACCTCTTGCGCAAGAATGCTGAGACGGTAGACCATCTCGGAATCCTAAAGCCTTACAGCTTCGTCTTGGAAGATGATGAGAAAGAGAATCTGGGAGAACTCTACCTTGCCGATGATGATACCATCATCGTGGGTGGCGACCTGATGGAGAATCTGGATCACGACCTGGATGAATTCCTTGACGACTTGCTTAAGGAATAACTTTCCGAATCAAGGAATCATGACATAAGCATAAAAAAGGAGGGAGGTTCGAAAGCCGCTGCTTCCTTCTCCCTCCCGGGCTAATGATATAAAAACTAATATTGTCTTAATGCACCCAGCAATTCTGCATTCTCACTCTTATTACCGATGGTAATACGAAGGCAGTTGCCACAGAGTTGCACTTTATTTCTATTTCTTACGATGATGCCCTGTGCCACGAGATAATCGTAGATGGCATTGGCATCCGTCACCTTTGCCAGGAAGAAGTTGGCATCCGTAGGATATACCTTCTCGCAGATAGGTAATTCCATGAAGGCTGCCATCACCTTGGAACGTTCCTGCAGGATGTTCTTCACCCATTCATCCACCTTCAGCGGATTCTTCAATACCTCCAAAGCCTGCTCCTGGGTAAGGAGATTCACATTATAAGGATATTTCACCTTATTAAATATATCTACTATTTCCTTACTGGCAAAAGCCATACCCAGACGAAGGGCTGCACAGCCCCAAGCCTTGCTCATCGTATTCAGGACGATGATGTTTGGGAAATGATCGATCACGCTGCGGAAGGTTCGCTCGGAAGAGAAGTCGCTATATGCCTCGTCTACGATGACGATGCCATCGAACAGGCGCAACACTTCTACGATGGCTTCACGGTTGATGTGGTTGCCCGTAGGATTGTTAGGACTACAGAACCAGATAACCTTGGTATTGTCATCGCAGGCATCGATAATCTTATCGGCTGTCACCTGATAGTTCTCATCAAGCAACACCTCCCGATACTCCACGTCATTGATATCGGCACATACCTGATACATGCCATAGGTTGGAGCAATGGCTACAACATTGTCCTGACCAGGGCGACAGAACACACGGTAAACCAGGTCGATGGCTTCATCAGAGCCATTGCCCAGGAAGATTTTTTCTTCCGCCACACCCTTTATCTTACTGATCTGCTTCTTCAGCTCCACCTGAAGCGGGTCTGGATAGCGATTGTAAGGGTCGTTATATGGATTCTCGTTGGCATCGAGAAATACGCGGGCATTTCTGCCGGCGAATTCTGTTCGAGCGCAACTGTATGGTGCCAGGTTCCAGATATTCTCCCGGCACAAGTCTTTTAAATCTTTCATACTATCAAACTACTTTAGACTTTCTACTCTCAATCTCATGGCATTGGCATGTGCCTCGAGCTGCTCGTTTTCAGCCATGGTCACCACCGCATCTCCTATGTTACGAATACCTTCTTCAGTAAGATGCTGGAAAGTGATCTTGCGGTTATAGCTGTCGAGATTCACGCCGTTGTAAGCCAAGGCATAGCCATGGGTTGGCAGGGTATGATTGGTACCGCTGGCATAGTCGCCCGCACTCTCACAGGCATAATTGCCCAGGAATACGCTACCGGCATTCACTACCCTTTCAGCCAGCTGCTCATAGTTGGCAGTAGCGATAATCAGATGCTCAGGAGCATAGGTATTGCAGAGATCGATAGCCTCCTCATCATCCTTGACAAGGATAAACTTGGAATTATCCAACGAGGTCTGTGCCATCTCCTTACGTGGCAATCGTTCGAGCTGTGCTTCAATTTCCTTCTTCACCTCCGCCAATACCTTTTCAGAGGTAGTGATGAAGAACACCTGAGAGTCGAAGCCATGTTCTGCCTGAGAAAGCAAGTCGGCAGCTGCGAAAACAGGGTTGGCTATTTCGTCAGCAATCAGACAAACCTCCGAAGGACCGGCAGGCATATCGATAGCCACATCATGCAATGAAACCTGCTGCTTGGCAGCCATCACGAACTGGTTGCCCGGACCGAAGATTTTATATACCTTAGGCACGCTCTCAGTACCATACGCCATGGCACCGATAGCCTGTACGCCACCCGCCTTGAAAATCTTGCTCACGCCGGCAATCTTAGCCGCCATGAGAATGGCTGGGTTCACCTTACCCTCCTGGTTAGGTGGAGTACAGAGAACAATTTCCTCGCAACCGGCAATCTTGGCAGGAGTAGCAAGCATCAGTACGGTAGAGAACAGCGGTGCAGTACCGCCCGGAATATAAAGTCCCACCTTCTGGATGGCAACACTCTTCTGCCAGCAGGTTACGCCAGGGCATGTTTCAACCTTCTCGCCTGCAAACTTCTGGCTCTGATGGAATGCGGCAATGTTATGATGGGCGAGGTGCAAAGCGTCTTTCAGTTCTTGAGAAACCAGTTGCTCAGCCTCTTCGATTTCAGCTTCAGTCACAGCCAAAGAATCGAGATGGGCATGATCAAACATTTCCTCGTAACGCTTCACGGCTTCGTCGCCATGCTTCTTCACATCGTCGAGTACACCCTGTACCGTAGCATTGAGCTTGGATACATCCAGGTGTGGGCGTTTTACTATCTCGCTCCATTCCTCCTTTGCAGGATACTTAATTACCTTCATTCCAATTTAATTAATAATTTATAATGTATAATTAAGAATTAGACCTGCACATAAACAGTTCCCAACTCCTAATATCTAACTTTCTTACAATATCATCTTCTCAATTGGTGTTACAAGGATGCCCTGTGCACCGAGTTCCTTCAGCTTACCGATGATTTCCCAGAAACGCTTCTCATCGAGCACGGTATGGATAGAACACCAGTCATCGTCTGCCAATGGGATGATGGTAGGACTCTTGATACCCGGCAATACCTGGGTAATCTCCTCTACCTTTGCCTTAGGGGCATTCATCATCACGTACTTCTTGTCCTGGGCAGAACGCACAGCCTCGAAGCGGAACAGCATCTCGTTCAGAATCTGATGCTTCTCCTCATCCATTTTCCAGTTGCCGATGAGCAAAGCCTCACTCTTCATCACTACCTCTACCTCGGCAAGGTTGTTGCTTACCAGTGTAGAACCGGAACTGACGATATCAAAGATACCATCTGCCAGACCGATGCCCGGACTGATCTCTACAGAACCGGTGATGACATGGATGTCGGCATTGATATTATGCTTCTTCATGAAGTTGCGCAGGATGTTAGGGTAAGAGGTGGCAATCTTCTTGCCGTTGAACCACTGTAATCCTGGATATTCTATCTTCTTAGGGATGGCAAGACTCAAGCGGCACTTGCTGAAACCCAGGCGATCGATGATCTGCGCTTTCTCACCACGCTCCACGAACTCGTTCTCGCCCACGATACCGATATCTGCCACACCAGAGGCTACACTCTGAGGAATATCATCATCACGGAGGTAGAGAACCTCGAGTGGGAAATTACTTGCCTGCACCAGAAGTGTGCGCTTGGAGGCACTGACCTTGATGTCTGCCTCTGCTAAAAGATTCATGGTGTCGTCGAACAGACGACCCTTACTTTGTACTGCTATTCGTAACATATTTCTGTATTTTGTCTGAAAAACATTGCAAAAGTACATAAAATTGTTAGAATATGCAAATAATTTAGCACTTATATTTAAAAATTTCGTACTTTTGCAGTCGCAATGAGAAAAAAGTTATATTTATACGCATTTTATGCTCTTATTTTACTGGGAAGTTGCGAAGAAAAGAAACCGCAACAAGAGCTCACGCCGTGGGGAACTCCTATAGGCGAAGTGGAGGGCATGTCTGATGGCGAAGAAGGGGCGGCTGACGAATCAGCCAACAAGAATAAAAGACAGAAGGGCTTCTCGCTGGAGGACATTCAGGAAAACGGTGAGCTGATCATGCTTACCGTGAACGGTCCTACTACCTATTATGATTATCACAACCACGGCATGGGTCTGCAATATCTCCTTTGCGAGAAGTTTGCCCAGCAGATTGGTGTATCGTTACGCGTGGAGGAATGTAAGGATACCACCGAGATGATCCAGAAGCTGACCAAGGGAGAAGGTGACATCATCGCCGTTCCCCTATCCCGGAAACAGACCAAGGGCGACCTGCTCTTCTGTGGTGTGACACCCGACAGTACCCGCACGCAGTGGGCTGTGGTAGGCGGCAACAAGAGTCTTGCCGATACACTGAACGGCTGGTTCAAGCCAAAGATGATAGCCGAGACGAAGAAGGAGGAAAACTGGCTGCTTTCTTCTGCCAGCGTTACCCGACATGTCTATTCTCCGTTCCTGAACCGTTCCAAGGGCGTCATCTCCCGTTACGACCATCTCTTCCAGCGATACAGCGGTACGGCAAGAATGGACTGGCGCCTGATGGCGGCACAGTGTTACCAGGAAAGTTGCTTCGACCCGAATGCCAAGTCATGGGCAGGTGCCTGCGGACTGATGCAGATCATGCCTTCTACGGCAGACCATCTGGGATTGCCGATGAGTGCGATACATGATGCAGAATCGAATGTGGCGGCGGCAGCCAAGTATATGGCAGAGTTGCAGGGCCATTTCTCTGACATCGGAGATCCTACACAGCGAGTTCTCTTCGCCCTGGCTGCATACAATGGCGGTTTCCATCATATCCGTGATGCGATGAACCTGACCAGAAAGCATGGTGGCAATCCTTATAACTGGGGACACGTAAGAGAATATGTCCTGCGCCTGGCACAGCCGGCTTATTACCGTGATCCGGTTGTGAAATACGGTTTCATGCGTGGTACGGAGACTGCCGACTATGTGGACAGAATCAGAGCACGCTGGAGTGAATACTGCGGTGGCGCCAGCTTCCACGACAGTTATCGTGGTGGCAGCAGAGGCATCGGTGGCGGTGCCTTCCATGGTGCACCGATGAAATCGAAAAGACATTATCAGGGTAAATACCATATATAACATAAAAGGCTTCTGCGTATGTATTCGCAGAAGCCTTTTATGTATCGATGAATATAAAATAATTACTTACCCAAAACCTCATCCAACAAGGTGTAGAATGCAGGATCCTCACCAACGATGGTCTTTACAATCTTGCCGTCAGGACCTACAACAATCTTGGTTGGGAAACCCTGGACACCATACTTGTCGAGTACATCGCTACCCTTTGGATTATAAACGTGAATCCATGGCAACTGATGCTTCTCTACGGCAGCCTTCCACTTTGCCTCGGTATCATTGCAGTCAACACCCAGGATTTCGAACTTACCCTTATACTTCTCGTAGTACTCCTTCATCTTAGGCATACCCTTGATGCACCAACCGCACCATGAGCCCCAGAAGTCGATGACAACATACTTGCCACGGAGACTAGAGAATGTAAATGGCTTGTCATTAATGTCGTTCAATGTGAAGTCAGGAGCATCTATACCGGAAGCCTGCAACTTCTTAGCCTTCTCATCAGCCTCTGCACGCTTCTTAGCCGTATCAATAAAATACTGATAATAGGCCTTCATTCTTCCATTCTTCACATTCTCAGAGAGCAAGCCCAGAAGTTCCTTCATCTGGTCGTAATCATCCATTTTCTCGAAAAGTGTAGCACATGCCTCGTTATCAGGGTTCTGCTTGACGAAAGCTAAGATTTTCTCCGTTCTAGCCTTCAGCAAAGCAGGCATCTTCTTCTCATACTCATTCATGATGGTCTCACGGTCTTCACCATTCTTCGTGCGAGCATTCAGAGATTCTGAATACTCCTTCAAATCCTTCTCGGCAGACTCCATCATCAAATCAACCTCATGACACTGCTGGTAGAACTTACTACCGGTAACATCGAAACGGGTAGCGAAATCACCCTTTATCTCTGCCTTCTCGCCTGGCACGCAAGGGAAATTGAACATCTTTCTTTCCAAACCACGATAGGCCTTTGGTGTCAAGAAAGCACGGTTTGACACCTTGGCAAGGTTATCGGAATAGGTAAACTTACCATTCTTAACCAAGATGGTATCCATCTTCACATCACGGCCTTTGAACACGATTACAGAATCGGTAGCAAAGTTCTTCAAATCCACTTTCACCTGAAAGTTGCTCTTCTGAGCCATCGCTGCTGCTGATGCCAGCACCAAAGCAGCAGTAAAAATCATTTTCTTCATTCGTACTATATCTTTTCTTTTATATTTCCACAATAACCTTTATCTATACCTTATTATATAGGTATCCTTATTCCTCATACTCTGTGGTATCTTCGATACCCGCCTCAGCCAGGGCTTCCTTGCGCTCTACGCAGGTGCCACACTTGCCGCAATGCTTCTCACCACCCTTGTAGCAGCTCCAGGTCTCGGCATAATCGATACCGAGTTTCTTGCCGATGGCCGCAATCTCACCCTTGGTGATGTTGGTATAAGGAGCCACCACGCGAACATCCACGAAGGTGCCAGCCTCGGCAGCCTCATCGATAGCCTTGATAAACTCCGGGCGACAGTCCGGATAGATGGTATGATCACCGCCATGATTAGCAATAAACACCTTCTTGAGGTTATTACTCTCAGCAATACCGATGGCAATGCTCAGCATGATACCGTTGCGGAAAGGCACCACGGTAGACTTCATGTTGTCGGCAGCATAATGTCCCTCAGGAATTGCACCCGCACCTTCCAGGAGCGAACTCTTGAAATACTGGTGCATGAATCCCAGATCGATGGTGATATGCTTGATGCCCAATCTCTCACAATGCATCTTGGCGAAAGGAATCTCCCGCTCGTTATGATTGCTTCCATAGTTGAAACTGATACCCAGGGCTATCTCGTCCTTCTTGTCATAGAGCAGGGTAATACTATCCATACCGCCGCTCACAATAATTACTGAATCCTTCATTTACTTTGAACTTATTATTTATAAAATCAGATTATATTTAAAATTCAGACTATACACTAAAATCTGCGCAATCTGCGAAATCTGCGTGAGATCTTCACCCGAACAGGCAGCGGAACGCCTCTTCCACTTTCCTTACGGGATGAATCTCTATCTGATACTTCTTATGGTCGAAACCATGATAGTTGTATTTCGGAATGATGATGTGCTGGAAGCCGAGTTTCTCAGCCTCTGCTATGCGCTGTTCGATACGGCTTACCGGACGAACCTCACCACTCAGTCCTACTTCGCCTGCCATGCACCACCCCTGCTCTATCGCAGTATCCACATTGCTGCTCAATACCGCAGCCAGCACACTCAGGTCCATCGCAGGGTCAGTAACCCTCAATCCTCCGGCAATATTCAGGAACACATCCTTCTGCATCAGCTTGAAGCCTACCCGCTTTTCCATTACCGCCAGGAGCATGTTCAGTCTACGCTGGTCAAAACCCGTAGCCGAACGCTGTGGAGTTCCGTATGCAGCCGTACTCACCAGAGCCTGCGTTTCTACCAGAAACGGACGCACACCCTCGATGGCAGCACTGATGGCTACACCCGAAAGTCCGTCATGGTCCTCTGTAAGAAGCAGTTCCGATGGGTTGCTCACCTGTCTCAATCCTCCCTGCAGCATCTCATAGATACCCAGTTCCGAAGTACTTCCGAATCGGTTCTTGATGCTTCGCAGGATGCGATACATATAATGCTGGTCACCCTCAAACTGGATGACGGTATCCACGATATGCTCCAATATCTTAGGTCCCGCCAAGGTTCCCTCCTTATTGATATGACCTATCAGGATAACCGGAATGCCACTGGTCTTGGCAAAACGGAGAAGATGGGCTGCACACTCACGAACCTGAGATACCGAACCCGGAGAACTGTCCACCTCTTCGGTAGCGATGGTCTGGATAGAGTCAATGACGATGAATTCCGGAGCCACCTCCTGGATATGAGAGAAGATTTTCTCCAGCTGCGTTTCACAGAGAATCGTGATATGATCGAAGGGTTGAACCACTTCCTCTCCCCTCAGCAGCGCCTGTCCCTTTGCCAGTCGGTCGGCACGCAACTTAATCTGATGGGCACTCTCCTCACCGCTGACGTAGAGAATACGGCGGTCGGTCATATTCAGAATGGTCTGCAGGGTAAGCGTACTCTTGCCGATACCCGGTTCACCACCCAGCAGGGTGATGCTTCCCGGCACCATTCCTCCACCCAGTACGCGGTTCAACTCCTCATCGCGCATATCGATGCGAGGCTCATCAATGGCAGAGATGTCGCGCAACTTCATCGGCTTGGCATCATGGTCGCTATGCTGACCGCCGAACATGGTAGCAGCCCCGCCATGTCTCATAGTCATGCCGGCATTCTTAGCCGCCTGCGAGCCGCTATCGCCCGCAATGCGAATCTCCTTGAAAGTGTTCCATTGTCCGCAACTAGGGCATTTACCCATCCACTTGGAACTTTCCTGTCCACAGTTGCTACAAACGTATGCTATTTTGTCCTTTGCCATAAATGTAACATTTATTCGTGCAAAAGTACAGCATTTTTTTCAAGTGACACAACTTTTTTATTTTATTTAAGGTAAAAAACGGGATGTAGGGATTTTCCCCCACCCATTTAGGGAAAAACCTTACCCCGAGAACGAAAATAGCCCTATCTTTGCACCAGAAATAAGAAACAAGAGTATAAACAATTTTAAAATATACGATTATGAAGAAGTTAATCATAGCACTTGTAGCAATGTTCATCATGACATTCACTACTGCATCAGCAATGAGTTACGAACAGGCACGCCAGCAGGCACTCTTCCTGACTGACAAGATGGCTTACGAGCTGAACCTGACAGATGATCAGTACGAGGCAGCTTATGAGGTGAACCTCGACTATCTGATGGGCATCAATACTTATGATGACCTGTATGGCGTATACTGGCGCCAGCGTAATCTCGACCTGAGCTATATCCTGCTCGACTGGCAGTTTCGCGCTTTCTGCAATGCCACCTACTTCTATCGTCCTCTCTACTGGGACGGAGGTTACTGGCATTTCGTAATCTACGCACGTTACCCTCGCCGCGACTACTTCTTCTTCGGTAGACCACACTTCTACGTTAGCTATAGAGGCGACCACTGCTGGAGAGTGAACGGTGGAAGAAGCTGGTATCACGGACGTGCATACGGCAGACCATTCGCTGGCGGTCAGCCACGCATGGGAATGAGAGACAGTTTCAACCGTGGTGATTACGGCCGCGGACAGTCTTTCGGCAACATGCAGCGCCAAAGCAGCACCCGTACCACAGTAACCAGAGACCGCAACTTCGGCAACGGTTCGTTCAATAACGGTCGTATAGAAAGTAACCGCAACAATAATGGCGGTGGCACATTCGGTGGAGGAACCTTCGGAAGCAGAAACAACAGCCGTTCTAACATGAGCCGCGATTTCACCCCACGTTCTACAACTCCAAACAGCAGTTCGTTTGGCGGTAACCGTTCATTCGGTGGCAGCAACCGCTCATTCAACAGCGGAAGCAACAACAGAAGCAATAGCCGTTCATTCAACAGCGGCAGCAGCAACCGTTCATTCGGAGGTGGCGGTACATCCCGTTCATTCGGAGGTGGTGGTTCTCACAGCAATGGCGGAAGCAAAAGCGGTGGCGGCAGCTTCGGTGGCAGAAGATAATATGAAACGTACCAGCGTTAAAATCTTTAAATAAAATTTGTTACAACTCAGCACCCATGGAAGCCCTATGGGTGCTGAGTATACGCTATGAGATGGAAAACTATCTCTTCAAGGCGATATTATAATTGTCATACTGGGTATTGCCCGTAATATCTTCCACCACCTGGATGAATGGAGGGAAGTTTACATTCTCATGCTGAGCTATTCCCTTGGTTTCCAGTATCATCAGGTCGTGAACTGGCTGCTCGAAGGAATCCAGTTCGAAGTACTGTCCCTTCCAGATAAAGCTCTTACGGTGCTTGCGGATGGTGGCACGGTAAGGGTCTGCCTGCTGAAGCATCGATTCATAGAGATTAGCATTGATCTGACGCTCTGTCTCAATCTGCTCCTTATCCGAAATACGCTTCTTGGAAGTATGAACGTAAACATATTTACCACCCTCAAAACTACGGCGACGGAGACGGATTTCACTACCCGGCTCACCCGAAAGATAGGTCTGGACAATATCGCTGTCAATGGCATTAGGCACCTCGCCCACCAGTTTCACGATATATTTGCGCTCCTCCTCTATCGGCTGAGGAATGCCCAGGACATTGCTTATCTCCTTCAATACGCGATTGAGTTTGTTCTCGAAATCCTCATGGTTGTTGATGACACGGAGATGAGGATGACCCTTCCAGGCAGAAACAATCTTCTTATCCAGTTCACGGGCTATCTGAAGACCAGCCTCATCAGCCTTCTCCAATCGCTGCGCATTATTGGCGGTGGTATAGAACTGTTCTGCTCCATCGGCAGCACTCACGAGATGAAGCACTGCATCATAACGCTCACGCAACTGGGTGTTGCTGTATCCCTGTTCAGAGATGATGCGGTTCCAGAAATCTACAGAAAGATAAGTAGAAATATCCATCGTACCACGATCGCAAACGATGATGACCGGCTGATCCAAAGTCTCTGCCATACGGGAAAAGCTATCCTCTAACCCTATCTGAGTCAGGAAGGTAGCCTTCTCACCCTCAAAAAAGAACTTCTCGTTTTTGGTAAGATAATTCATACCCGACTGGGTGAACATGGTTGGTACTTCTGGAATGGTAAATACCTTATAGCCAAGGCTCGTAAAATGCTCTATCACCTTGACCAATGCAGTGGTCTTTCCCGCACACGGACCACCCGTAAGTACAATCTTCTTAATTGTATTCATATCTCATTATTTGTTTTTATTCGTCTGATTAGATGCAACCATCTTGCTTATGTTCTATTCTGGGTGCAAAGATAGCAATAAAATCTTAAAGATAGAAAAAAAACGGTTCTTTATTTTGTAATCTAACCGAAATATAGTAACTTTGCATAATCTATGGATAAGAATTATTAAACTAAAGGAAATAAATGGAAAAAGTAAAGACATTAATCATAGGTAGTGGACCTGCAGGATATACTGCAGCCATCTATGCAGGTAGAGCCGACCTCAAACCTGTTCTCTATTCGGGTATGCAACCTGGTGGACAGCTTACCATCACCACCGTAGTAGAAAACTTCCCAGGCTACCCTAACGGTGTAGACGGAACCCAGATGATGATGGACATGAAGGAGCAGGCTGCAAGATTCGGTGCTGACCTGAGAGACGGAAGCATCGAGAAGGTAGACTTCAGTTCACGCCCTTATCACCTGACAGATGAGCGAGGAAATGAGATTGAGGCTGATACCGTAATCATCGCAACAGGTGCTTCTGCCAAATATCTGGGTCTGCCGGACGAAGAGAAATACCGTGGACAGGGCGTTTCGGCATGTGCTACCTGCGACGGCTTCTTCTACCGCAAGCGTACTGTTGCCGTAGTAGGTGGTGGTGATACAGCCTGCGAGGAAGCACTCTATCTCTCCAGTCTTGCCAAGAAGGTTTACATGATTGTCCGCAAGCCTTATCTGCGTGCGGCAGAAATCATGCAGCAGCGCGTGAAGGAAAAGGAGAATATCGAAATTCTCTTCGAAACCAATACCTTAGGTCTCTTCGGAGAGAACGGTGTAGAGGGGGCTCATCTCGTTCGTCATAAGGGAGAAGCCAACGAGGAGGAGTTTGACATCGCCATCGACGGTTTCTTCCTGGCTATCGGCCATAAGCCTAATTCCGACCTTTTCAAGGATTATCTTGAATTGGACGAGCAGGGTTTCATCAAGGTTATCCCAGGTACGGCAAGCACTAAGCTGCCAGGCATCTTTGCAGCCGGTGACGTTGCCGACCCAGTTTACCGTCAGGGAATCGTTGCAGCAGGTTCAGGAGCCAAAGCAGCCATCGAAGCAGACAGATACCTGCAGACATTGTAGGTATTGGGCAGGTGAAAGTATAATTAAATTAAAAAAAATCGTCTATATTTTGTCAGGTGCAAAAATAATCGTACTTTTGCATCTGATAATGACGAAGGAAGATTGGCAGAGTGACCGAATGCGCTGGACTCGAAATCCGGTATACCCTCTTTCGGGTATCGGGGGTTTGAATCCCTCATCTTCCGCAACATTCGTTTTTTTCAGATAATAAGTAAAACCAACATGAAAAAATTTATCATCCCTATAATGATGCTTCTTCCTCTTACTATGCAAGCACAGACTGTGCTTACAGAGCAACAGCAGTTGGAAGAAGCCCAGAAACAATTGGAAGCTGCCAAGAAGGCACTGCAGATAGCTAAGATGAAGGCGGAAGCAGCTCGTCTGAAGGCGCAGACCGACAGTCTGAACCAGGAAGCAGCCAAGGCGGAAGCTGAAGCCAAGCAGATGGAAGCCAAGAAAGCAGAAATCAAGCAGGCTGAAGCCCAGAAAGCTGAAGCAGAACCTGCTCCCAACCTCCCGAAGGAAGAAGCTGTCACCAAGGGTGGATGGGCAATTCCTACCACGGTAGCCAAGAAGAAGGAAGATGCAAAGCCTGTGCTGATGGCAAACGGTGTGGAGCTCAAGGAAGATCCTAAGTATCTGGAAGGAGCTGTCAAGCTGAACCAGGAGGGCAAGGTGGAATTCACCCTTGATACGGATGCCAACGGCAAGACAGCCAAGCAGATCTACGACATCGTATACGAATATATGAGCGACCTGACACAGTCGGATGAAAATATCGGCAGCAGAGTGGCGTTGGTGAACCCTAGCGAATACATCATCGCCAACAGCATGGACGAATGGCTCGTATTCAGCAGTTCCTTCATCTCACTCGACCGTTCAGAGTTCAAGTATCAGCTCGTTGCCAAAATCGCAGACAATCATCTGAATCTCAGTCTTCTCCGCATCTCATACAACTATGAGGAAGACAGACCGACAGGATTCAAGGCTCCTGCAGAGAAGGTGATTACCGACAAGGTGGCACTGACCAAGAAAAAGAACGACCTGGCAAAGATATTCGGTAAGTTCCGCAAAAAGACTATCGACAGAAAAGACCAGATTTTCAGTGAGATAACAGCATTGGTTAAAAAATAACATCAATTCAAAACATGACAGAAGAAAATAACAGCATACAGACAGAACAGGCAGAAAACAGCAAGCAGCAGGAACAGCCAAAGAACAGCTATGCCGTGCGTCCGGATCACAGACATCACCGCCGACTAGCCTACAGCGACCAGAACAATATGTTGCAGTTACGCAACTTCCTCAACATCGCATTCATGCTCCTGGCTATCATCGGCGTTGTTATCTGGACCCAATTGGACGACTATCACACATTGGCAGCAATCGTACTGATTCTTGGTGTGGCAATCAAGATTGCAGAAGTTTGCATCCGACTATTCAAAAAATAACAGCTGGTTTCCAAACATCCAGAAAGATTACAGCCAGTTCCGAACATTCAGAAAGATAATGAAGAAATCAATATTAACGATGATACTATTTTGTGCTGCAACTCTCACAGTTGCGGCACAAAACGATTTTAACAATAACGAAGATTCACAGTTCAGACCACAGACCAGCAACCGGGTGAACACAGACTCGCTCGGTTCGGACAAGGAAATACCAAAGGGTATCAAGGTGTGGACCATAGACGAAAGATTCGGAGACAGGACGGAAGCTCCCGTCGACACACTGCAGCACCTGTATATGAACTCTACATTCAACGAGGGACTATATGGACAGTATAACACACTGGGCAACATGGGTACTGCAAGAATCAACCGTATCTTCATCGACCGACGTACGCAGGGTAACTTCATGTTCACGGAACCATACGACAACATCGTAACGCCCGTGAGCGACTTCCATTTCACCAACACCTACTCTCCTATCACCAACGTGACGCTGAACAGTTGTGGTGACCGCACCAACGGAGAAGACGACTTCAAGGCTATCTTTGCAGTGAATGCCAACAAACAGTTGGGTGGTGGATTCCGTTTCGACTACAAATACGGCAGAGGATACTACAATGCACAGAGTACTTCCCACTTCAAGTACACCATGTGGACCTCTTATCTGGGCAACAGATATCAGGCACACTTCCTCTTCAGTACCAATCACCAGAAGGTGACCGAGAACGGAGGTATCACCAATGATGACTATATCAAGCATCCGGAACAATATACCGATGATTTCGCCAGCAATGAAATCCCTACCGTACTGGAGGAGAACTGGAACAGAAATGACAACCAGCATATCTTCCTGAGTCACCGATACAGCTTCGGCTTCAACCGCAAGGTAAAAATGACCGAGGAAGAAATCCAGGCTAAGAAATTCGCCATGGAATCGGCCAAGGAAAACGCTGCGGAAGATGCCAAGGAGGAAGCCAGGAAACAGGCCAAGAAAAGCGGAAAGAAATTTGACGAGAAGGCTTTCGACAAGAAACAGAAGGCCCAGTTCTCGGGAAGACCGGACAATGCCAAGATTGCCGGAGACGAACCTGCAAAAAATGAGAATGGTAAGGATGACAGCAACCGTATCGCCGTGAACGGAAAGGCGGCTGCCGACAGTCTGATGGCCATCGAAAAGAAAAAACAGGAGGATTCGCTGTGGTACAAGAACGAGTATGTGCCGGTTACAAGTATCATACATACCGTGAAGTTTGACAATTACAAACGTATCTACATGGCATACAAGACTCCTGCCGACTATTATCTAGAAGAATACTATACCGCAGGCAGACTGCAGGGTGACTCCATCTACGACCAGACCAAGCACTGGCACATGAAGAATACCCTGGCACTGGCTACACTGGAAGGATTCAGCAAGTGGGCAAAGGCTGGTATCAAGGCTTTCGCCAGCTATGACCTGCGCCACTATACCCTGCCTGACAAGGAAGGCGGATTCGAGAAATTCAACGAGCATGCACTGAGCGTGGGTGGACAGTTGAGTAAGCAACAGGGTAAGACGCTGCACTATAATGCCACAGCTGAGATTGGCTTGACAGGTGTAGACGCCGGTACCCTCGCCATCGACGGTAACCTGGATGTCAACATCCCATTCCTCGGAGATACCGTTCAGGTAAGAGGCGATGCGTTCTTCCACCGGGAGACACCATCCTTCTACTACCGTAAATATCATGCACGTCATGCATGGTGGGATGATGACCTTGAGAAGACCATCCATACCCGCATCATGGGTACATTGAGATATAACAAGACCAACACGACCCTTCGTGTGGCTGTAGACGAGATCAAGAACTATACTTATTTCTCACAGTCATACAACGTGACAGAAGATTTCCTTCGCACTGGCGTTGTGGTGACACCGATGCAGGAAAGTTCAGGCATCAATCTGCTGACAGCCCAACTGGAACAGAACTTCAAGTTCGGCATCTTCCATTGGGAGAACCAGATTACCTATCAGAACTCCAGCAACAAGAGTGCACTTCCGGTGCCAGCACTCAATGTATACAGCAACCTCTATATCAAGGTAAACATTGCCAAGGTACTGAAAATAGACATGGGTACCGACGTACGCTACTTTACCAGCTACGAAGCTCCAGACTATTCTCCATACGTGGGCATGTATACCGTGCAGGGTAATGGCGAGAACAACGTGAAGGTAGGCAACTACCCTATCATCAACGTATATGCCAATGCACATCTCAAGCATACCCGCTTTTTCATCATGATGAGCCACATCAATGCCGGCAAGGGTGACAAGAATTATTTCTTCACCCCTCATTATCCTATGAACGCAAGCGTGATGAGAATCGGTGTAAGCTGGAACTTCTTCAACTAGTATATTTAAATAATTGTAAGGAGTGAGTCTTATCGCTCACTCCTTACATAAAATTCCCTAATCTATGGTTAAAACTAATTCTCTCAAAGCATGGTTTCTGGCAGCCCGTCCGGTTACTCTGACGGCAGCTGCTGTTCCCGTAATGCTGGGTGTAGCCCTGGCATACAAGGATTCCAGCACCCATTGTCAATGGATTCCAGCCCTGCTCTGCCTACTCTTTGCCTGGGTGATGCAGATAGATTCCAACCTGGTGAACGACTTCTTCGACTTCAAGCATGGCAACGATGACGAGACGAGACTCGGTCCAAAACGCGCCTGTGCCGAAGGCTGGATTACGATGAAAGCAATGAAATGGGGCATCATCCTCACTACCCTCCTGGGGTGCGCCATCGGACTGCCACTCGCCTTTTACGGAGGAAAGGAGATGATCATCGTAGGCATCTGCTGTGTGCTATTCTGCTTCCTCTATACCACCAAATTGAGTTATCTGGGATTGGGTGACCTGCTGGTGCTGGTCTTCTTCGGCATCGTACCGGTCTGCTGCACCTACTACCTGGTGATGCCGGAAGGAATGCAGGGAGTATCCGGCGAAGCCATACTGACTTCCATCGCCTGCGGACTGGTAGTAGATACGCTGCTCATCCTGAACAACTATCGCGACCACGACAACGACCTCAAGGCGGGCAAGAAGACGCTGATTGTTCACATCGGGAAGAAAAACGGTGAACGACTCTACTGCGCACTGGGCAACATCGGCATCCTCATCATGATAGGAATCAACATCTACGGTGCCCTTGCCTACGATGCAGATTCGAAGTTCTTGCCTTTTGCTGCTGTATGCCTTGTGCAGCACAACCGAACATACGCCAAGATGAGGAAGATAGGAGAAGGAAGAATGCTGAACAAGGTGCTGGGTTATACTGCGCTCAACATCTTCACCTTCGGTATCATCTCTACCTTCATCATCATTGGAATGATGTAATTATATAATGTACGCGCGTACATTATTATACATATAAAGAAGAAAAAATATGAAGCAACAAGTAAATCTCGAAATCATGCAGTTTGTGGAAACACAGATTCTGCCCAAATATACGGAGTTTGGTGAGAGCCACGGCTTGCGCCACGTGACCCGTGTGATCAAAAACGCCCTGAAACTCGTACCTGTAACACATGCCGACATCGACATGGTTTATATCGTTGCCGCCTACCACGACTTAGGAATGAGCGGTCCGCGAGCCATCCATCACATCACGAGCGGAAAAATTCTCCAGGCTGATGCCAGACTGAAACGCTGGTTTACTCCCGAACAGATCAAGATCATGAAGGAAGCAGTGGAGGATCATCGTGCTTCATCCAGCAGACAGCCACGAAGCATCTATGGGAAAATCGTTGCCGAAGCAGACAGAGACATCGAGGTACACGAGATCTTCCTTCGCGCCATTGAATACGGAAAAGAGAACTATCCAGAGAAAAACAAGGAAGAACAGTGGGAAAGATTCTCTGAACACATGGAAGAGAAGTATTCCAGAAACGGATACATCAAACTATGGATTCCGAACTCCCCCAACGAGAAAGCACTGAAGGAACTGAGAAACATCATCGAACACAAAAGTATGCTCAGAAAGGAATTCGAAAAGATATACGACGCAATAGAGAACAGGAAACCATAATAACTATTTGGGTAGAACAAAAGATTTTTAGAAAAAAAACAGCATAAAGATTTGGTAGTTTCAAAAGATTACACTATCTTTGCATCATAGAAAAACGAAAGACTTCTATCGATAGATGATAGCATAAGCTACGTCTAGTCGAAAAAATATAAGGGTCGTGTCGGTTCGATCGGGATACTCATCAAATTACACTTATGAAACCGAGAAGACTTCTCTTGCCAATGGCGGGCCACATAAACTGACATGTCAACTAAGCTGCAAAGCCGGTGGATTACAAAAGCGGAGAGCTCTCAAATGTTACTGACATTCGGAGTTTCATCACATCATCGAGCGGCCCTTTCCTTTTAAAAGGCAGATTTCCTTAGTTGGAAATCTGCTTTTTTCGTATTATCTAAAATTTATTTTGCTCATAAACCTCGAAAATACGTTCTTCACACTCGTTTTAAACTTACATCAGACTTACCACATTTTATACTTTTATCTACATTTTACACCCAAACTCCATTTTAAAAGATAAAAAGTAAAAAAATGGGTGCCTGAGAATGAGAGGGTTACGAAAAAAGTGATTTTTTATTTAAAAATAATCGCTGAAAAATTTGGTAGAACCGAAAAAAAGTAGTACCTTTGCAACCGCATTTGAGAACGATGCTTGTTGATTCGGTAACGATTTCCGACTGGAAGGTTGGGTGAGTGGCTGAAACCAGCAGTTTGCTAAACTGCCGTGCGGGTAACCGTACCGGGGGTTCGAATCCCCCACCTTCCGCAAGCTGACTTCAAAAAATGTACCGTTGGTCGATTCATCTAATGGTTAGGATACAAGATTCTCAATCTTGGCATAGGGGTTCGATTCCCCTATCGACTACAACACAACAAACAGCATAGCAATATGCAAACAATAACCGGTCGATTCATCTAATGGTTAGGATACAAGATTCTCAATCTTGGCATAGGGGTTCGATTCCCCTATCGACTACAGTGTTTTCATGTATTAGTTAGATTGTTTAAGCTTGCATTCAGTCCTTCAGAGACTATTGCAAGTTATTTTTTTGCCCTTTTGTTTGGTAGTCTCCCCTATTTGCCGTATCTTTGCAAAGACAAAAAGATTCAGTACAAACGCATTTTAAAACATGAAAAAAGATAACTCCATCATTTCATCCAGCATCAAAGCGATGATGATAGGCTGCATACTCATCCTGACAGCTCAACTACCAGGTAAAGCTCAGCATAACATCATACACAACAAACGCATTGCTTCACTCCAGGTGGTAGCCGGAACAGACTGGCTCAGCATGCCTATCACCCAACTGGGCGGCAATGCCATCAACATAGACTTCGACGACATGACCCACGATTATCATCGCTACACCTACAAAATCACCCATTGCGATGCCGACTGGCAGGAATCGGAAGGAATCTTTGATACCGACTATCTGCAGGGATTCAATGGAGAACTGACGATTGACAACAATGAGCAGTCGTTCAATACCAACCACCTATACACCCATTACCACCTGACTATCCCCAACGAGAACTGCCGGATTACGATGAGCGGAAACTATAAACTGACCGTTTACGATGACAACGCAGAAGAGGGAGAAAACACAATGTTTACGGCATGCTTCATGATCGTAGATCCCAAGATAAAGGTAGACCTAGCCTACTCTTCCAATACCGACATCGACAACAACAGACAGCATCAGCAGGTGAGGATGACGGCCAACTACAGGAATATCCACGTTACAGCACCCGGCGAACAGATTAAAACCGTGGTACTGCAAAACGGAAGATGGGACAATGCCGCAGTGAACGCAAAACCCGACTATCTCAGCGCAGAACAGATGAGCTGGATACACAACAGACAACTCATATTCAAGGGCGGAAACGAATACCACAAGTTTGAAATGCTGGACCTAGACCACCCGACCATGGGTATCGAGCGAATCAGCTGGGACGGAAAGGACTATCACGCCTACGTCACTCCCGACGAACCCAGACCCAGCTACGTATACGACGAAAGCGGACAAGGAGCCTTCTACATCCGCAACAGCGACAACATAAGCAACAACAGCCAAAGTGACTACGCCATCGTCCACTTCACCCTGAAGGCTCCCCGCCAGGAAGGAGCAGTATACCTGAACGGTTTCTGGACCCAAGATTCATTTACCCCAGAATACCAGATGGAATATGACGAAAGCAGCCATTGCTATCATGCACAGGTGAAACTGAAACAAGGCTATTACAGCTACCAGTACCTGGTTTTAAGAAATGATGGAAGCACAAGACACGTATCAACAGACGGTGACTTCTATCAGACAGCCAACAGATATGATGCACTGATATACTATAGGGGAACCACAGACCGAAGCGACCAGCTGCTAGGATGGAAAAGCATTCAATAGAGAGGCGGACAATCTTAAAAGGATTAAAAAGAATGCCGGATAATGCCCTAATTAGTTAAATCTTCATAAAACCATATTCTTTAGGAAAGCAATATTCGTTTATATCGAAGATAATTTGTAATTTTGCACTCCGAATGCTCATGGATTGGGCAAATGTTACAGAAAAGTTTAGTTCGTTGGGGCTCGGTCAAGATCCGGCACGAAGCAGGACGCCTCGCGGAAAAACCCGTTTATATAAATAATTAAATGTACGCAATTGTAGAAATTAACGGTCAGCAGTTCAAGGCTGAGGAGGGCAAGAAGCTCTTCGTACATCACATCAAGGATGTTGAGGCAGGTCAGACTGTTGAGTTCGACAAGGTTTTGCTCGTTGACAAAGACGGCGCAATCACTGTCGGTGCACCAGCTGTAGAGGGTGCAAAAGTAGTAGTAGAAGTAGTGAACCCACTCGTAAAGGGTGACAAGGTAATCGTCTTCAAGATGAAGCGCCGCAAGGACTATCGCAAGAAGAACGGTCATCGTGCTCAGTTCACTGAAGTATCAATCAAATCTGTAATCGCTTAAAATTAGGAGGAATTAGAAAATGGCACATAAGAAAGGTGTTGGTAGTTCTAAGAACGGCCGTGAATCAGCTTCACAAAGATTAGGCGTTAAGATCTGGGGTGGTCAGAGCATCATCGCAGGTAACATTATTGTTCGCCAGCGTGGTAACAAGCACTTCCCAGGTGAGAATGTAGCTCAGGGTAAGGATGATACATTGTATGCTTTGACAGACGGTATCGTTTACTTCCACAAGGGCCGCAAGGACAAGAGTACAGTTTCTGTTCTCTCTCCAGAGGTTTACGCTGAGAAGACCAAAAAAGCTGACGCTTAATTTTTAAAGTTTTAGAAAAAACTATTCCAAACAAACAACATAGAAGCCTGCTCATACCTAGAGCAGGCTTTCTTCGTTTATATAAGTTTTTATTTTATGAGAGATGATAATCGTTTTACTTATATTAGCGCCATAAGTCCGTGTAATCCGTGTAATCCGTGCCTTATCTATATTCTAAGAAGCTTACACCTCACCCCTTTCTAAGCTCCTTAACCCTGTAAAACCACAAAAAAACTTTAATTCTACCCTTCCCTGTAAAAAAGTCAGCATTTTTTTGCGTTATCACAAATATTTTTTGTACTTTTGCCTACAAATAGTAAATAATTAAATAAAAAGACATTATATGCTTACACTTAAACTCATCAGTGAAGAAACTGAACGTGTAGTTAAAGGTCTTGAAAAGAAGCATTTTCCAAATGCTCGTGAGGCCGTAGAGAAAGTTTTGGAGTACGACAAGATTCGTCGTGAAGCTCAGCAGAAGCTGGATAACAACAAGCAGCAGGCTAACCAGTTTGCCAAGCAGATTGGTGCCCTTATGAAGGAAGGTAAGAAAGAGGAAGCTGAGAGCGCAAAGGCTCAGGTAGCTATGCTCAAGGCTGACGCTAAGGCTCTTGAAGAGATCATGGAGAAAGCACAGAACGATATGACCAATCAGTTGCTCGAAATCCCTAACATCCCTTGCGAACTGGTTCCTGAGGGTAAGGATGCGGCTGACAACGTGGTCGTAAAAGAAGGTGGCGAAAAGCCAAACCTCGGCGAGGATGCACTCTGCCATTGGGATCTCTTGAAGAAGTACAACCTCGTGGATTTCGACCTCGGTGTGAAGATTACCGGTGCCGGCTTCCCTGTATATATCGGTAAGATGGCTCGCTTCCAGCGTGCTCTCGAGGCATTCTTCCTCGATGAGGCTCGTAAGAGCGGATATCTTGAGATTCAGCCTCCTTATGTAGTAAACGAGGATTCTGGTCGTGGCACAGGTCAGTTGCCAGACAAGGAGGGTCAGATGTATCACGCGAATCTCGACAACCTCTTCCTCATCCCTACTGCTGAGGTTCCTGTAACCAACATCTTCCGTGATGTCATCCTTGACGAGAAGGATCTCCCTATCAAGCGCTGTGCTTACTCTGCCTGCTTCCGTCGTGAGGCTGGTAGCTACGGTAAGGATGTTCGCGGCTTGAACCGCTTGCACCAGTTTGACAAGGTAGAGATTGTACGCATCGATAAGCCAGGTCACTCTTACGAGAGTCTGAACGAGATGCTCGACCACGTAGAGGGGCTGCTGAAGAAACTGGAGTTGCCATACCACATTCTCCGTCTCTGCGGTGGTGATATGAGCTTCACCTCTTCTATCTGCTACGACTTCGAGACCTGGAGTGCAGCTCAGGGTCGCTGGTTGGAGGTTTCATCAGTATCTAACTTCGAGAGCTACCAGGCTAACCGTCTCCACTGCCGCTATCGCCATGCAGAGGACAAGAAGATTGAACTTTGCCACACCTTGAACGGTTCTGCTCTCGCCTTGCCACGTATCGTTGCAACCATCCTGGAGAACAACCAGACACCAGAGGGTATCCGCGTGCCTAAGGTATTGGTTCCTTACTGCGGATTCGAGATGCTTGATGACAAAAATTTCGATTAATTTGAAGTATCGGTAAGACTTTCAGTTTTTCTCGATTATACAAAACATTCGAAAAACAAAAATAACATATATTGTACGAGGATAACTTCGACTGCCACAAAGGTAGCCGATGTTATCCTTTTGCATTTTTATGTACCATGAAGCAAACTCTAAACAGCGAACCAGAAATATTAATATATCAGCATTAAGAAATTTAATAGCCCATGAACAAGATTATCAAGAAAGAACAATACTCAGAGAAAGTATTCCGCTTCGATGTAGAAGCACCGCTTATAGCCAAGAGCCGAAAGGCAGGTAACTTTGTTATCATCCGTGTAGACAACAACAGCGAGCGTATGCCGCTGACCATCGCTGATGCTGACATTGAGAAAGGAACCATCACACTGGTTGTGCAGAAGGTAGGTCTTTCATCTACCAAACTCTGTGCCCTAAATGAAGGTGATGAAATTCACGATGTGGTGGGACCACTTGGAAATCCTACACATATCGAGAACTTCGGAACAGTCATTTGTGCCGGAGGTGGTGTAGGCGTAGCTCCTATGCTCCCTATCATCAAGGCACTGAAAGCCGCAGGAAACAGAGTCCTTTCCGTAATTGCGGGTAGGAACAAAGACCTCGTGATTATGGAGGATGAGGTACGTGCTTCAAGTGATGAACTCATCATCATGACCGACGACGGCAGCTACGGCGAGAAGGGTGTTGTTACCGTGGGTATCGAAAAGCTCATCAATCAGGAGCATATCGACAAGGTATTCGCCATCGGTCCTCCTATCATGATGAAGTTCTGCTGTCTCCTGACCCAGAAATATAATCTTTCCACAGACGTTTCGCTCAATACCATCATGGTGGATGGAACCGGTATGTGCGGTGCCTGCCGCCTGACCATCGGTGGCAAGACCAAGTTTGTCTGCATCGACGGTCCTGAGTTTGACGGCGCCCAGGTAGATTGGGACGAGATGTTCAAGCGCATGGGAACCTTCAAGGACGTAGAGCGCGAGGAGATGGAACACTTCGAGGAACATCTGGCTACCATAGATGCCGAAAAGAACAAGGAGACCACAGACATAACAATGGACGTAGAGCCAACAGATGCATCCATCGAAGAGCTGACAGACCGCAACGCCGAGTGGCGAAAGGAATTGCGTGCTTCCATGAAAGCCAAGGAACGTACGGCTATCGAGCGTGTGAAGATGCCGGAACTCGACCCAGTATATCGTGCAACTACCCGTACGGAAGAGGTGAACATCGGTCTGACCAAGGAGATGGCATTGACCGAGGCAAAGCGCTGCCTCGACTGTCCTAAGCCTACCTGTATGGAAGGCTGTCCGGTAAGCATCAACATTCCTTCATTCATCAAGAATATTGAGCGCGGTCAGTTCCTGGCTGCTGCAAAGGTTCTGAAGAACACCTCTGCCCTACCTGCTGTCTGCGGACGTGTCTGCCCACAGGAGAAACAGTGTGAAAGCAAGTGTGTGCATCTCAAGATGAACGAGCCGGCAGTGGCTATCGGATATCTGGAGCGTTTTGCAGCCGACTATGAACGTCAGAGTGGCAACATTTCAGTTCCTCAATGCGATGAAGCCAACGGAATCAAAGTTGCCGTTATCGGTTCAGGTCCTTCCGGTCTGAGCTTTGCTGGCGATATGGCAAAGAAGGGATTCGAAGTCACCGTATTCGAGGCTCTGCACGAAATAGGTGGTGTATTGAAATATGGTATCCCAGAGTTCCGATTGCCTAATGCCATCGTAGACGTAGAGATTAAGAATCTTCAGAAGATGGGCGTGAAATTCATCACCGACTGCATCGTAGGCAAGACCATCTCTGTAAAAGACCTGGAAAAACAGGGATTTAAGGGCATCTTTGTGGGTTCGGGAGCAGGTTTGCCTAACTTCATGAATATCCCTGGTGAGAATGCCTTGAACATCATGTCTTCTAACGAGTATCTTACCCGTGTAAACCTGATGGATGCCGCCAATCCTCATACCGATACCCCTATCAACCTGGGTAAGAAGGTAGTTGTTGTGGGCGGAGGAAACACTGCGATGGACAGTTGCCGTACAGCCAAGCGTCTGGGAGCCGAGGTAACATTGGTTTATCGCCGTTCTGAAGCAGAGATGCCTGCCCGTCTTGAGGAAGTCAAGCATGCCAAGGAAGAAGGCATCAACTTCATGACTCTCCATAATCCTAAGGAGTATGAAGCTGACGAGAAGGGCGCTGTGAAGTCTGTTGTCCTCGACGTCATGCAGCTGGGAGAACCTGATGCCAGCGGTCGCCGTCGTCCGGAAGCTACAGGCGAGACCGTGACATTGGAATGCGACCAGGTGATTGTTGCAGTGGGTGTAAGTCCTAACCCTCTTGTTCCTCAGAGTATTGAAGGATTGGAGCTCGGCAGAAAGAACACTATCGCCGTAAACGAGCAGATGCAGAGTTCTATCAAAGAAATCTACGCTGGTGGTGATATCGTCCGTGGTGGTGCTACAGTAATTCTTGCCATGGGTGATGGAAGAAAGGCTGCACTGAATATGAGTGAAAGACTCTTGAAATGATAAACAAGCAAAAGATAGCGTGTTATAAGTCTAGATAAAAGTTGGCGCATAACAGTTGACTACCGCATGCACATCAGTTGGTGTGCGAGCGCACAACAGCTGATATGCGAGCGCACAACAGCTGTTGTGCGGCCAGAGATACTAACTTTCTCACAAACATTGACTGTCTTTTCCGAAAACATATCTATAAGATATAAAAGAAAAAGAGGGTGCATCATGAACTTATGACACACCCTCTTTTCTATTTATGTTTTAAAGATTGAATCTCAAACCAAACTGAAAATTGAAGTTCAGTTTCTTATCCTTGAAAGTGTTTTCAATCTCGCTGCCATTGTCAATGTAATATTTAGCACCCGGCTCAATATACAAGCCTACATTTGGCGTGATATCATATTGTGCTCCGAGCGAAGCCTTTCCTGAGAACTGCACTCTATCACGTTTGGCATTCTCTTTCTTTACTCCCTCCTCTTCCGTATCATTCTTCACATTCAAGTCAGCTTCAGCACCAGCCATCACATAGGCATGGAATCCTCCACTCTTCCATAACTCATAGTTCAAACCTACCGGAATGCCCACATAGTGAAGCACCTGATGGACATTATAATTGTTATGAGGTGCATACGGATAAAAGTCGGAGGAGGTACGGGTATACACGAAACCCGAACTCAACGACAGACGTGGAGCAATACCAAATGCCACCTGCAATCCTACAGAGACAGGAGCATGATGCTTGGCTTCGCCTTTATGGGTTTTCTGAACCACCTTATAGGATGCCATCAGATAATCGATATCATTCACACCTCCTACTGTTGGATCAGGAACAACACCCGGCATAGGGTCTGCCAAAACACCAGAACTCGCATAGGAATCATCAGAAGTAGACAATCCCAAGTTCGGACTCAGATTTTCTGCATAGAGCTTCATTGACCAGCCAACAGTCTCTTCATGATGAGAGAATTGATAAGCATCAGCCACTACGGCATTCGCAAAGAGGTTATCAATAGACTTTGCCTTTTGAGTCTGCCGGGCCGGAGAATCCTGCTGAAGAGTTGATTCAGTTTTCTCTTCTGCAGATGAGACTGGCTGAGAATCAACAGATGCCACCATCAATTCATTCTCCGAAGCTGGCATCACTTCATTCTCGGAAGCAGAAGCCAAAAGAACCGTTTGATCAGCCAAAAGCTGTCTTCCAGCATTTTTACCTTCTACTGTTTGCTTTGGATTCCTTTTCATCCCCAACCCTACATTGTCATCTCTGGAATCAAGCGGATTTCCAGCTCCATTTTCCGATGTCTTACCCATAGGATGCGAATGCTCTGCAACCGCAGATGCAGATGCTTTATCTGTTACCATTGCCAACTGCGAACTGGCAAGTTTGTCTTCCTCCTGATGGAAGTAGACATAACTACCTCCTATTCCCAACAAAGCCACAGCCGCCGCAGCAGACCAACGTTTCCAAGTGTTTATATGGATTATTTTACCAGGTTTAGATACCTCTTGATGTCCCGTCTTCTGAGCAAGCGATTGTTCAATACCCGCCCACAAGTCACGGCTGACAGGCTCTTGATAGTCTGCCAACTGATCTCGAAGTTTGTTTGTCCAATCATTATTACTCATATTCTTTCTCGTTTAATTTACTCAGATAATCATTAATTTTTCTTGCCAAGAGTTTCTTGGCTCTCAGATACTGCGATGCCGAACTACTTTCCTTAATGCCTAACCGCAGGGCAATCTCCTTATGACTCAACTGTTCGAAGACATACATATTAAGTACTAATCTATAGCCATCAGGCAGTTCTCCTATCATTTTAGTCAGCTCAGCAGGTGGTATCTTTTCTACAGGCGGTTCCTCTTCCAAAGGCTCATCCGGAAATTCTTCCACCAGCGTAAGTTTACTTTTCTGCCGAACACAAGTAATCGCCTCATTTGCAACAATACGAAGCAACCACCCCTTCAGTGATCCTTCACCTCTATACTGAAAATTCGGAATCGCAGCAAAAACCTTGATGAAGCTGTCCTGGACAACATCCTCGGCATCTTCGCGCAAAGGGGCATACCTCAGCGCAACCGCCATGGCATGCCCTACATACCGTTCGTACAACCGATGCATAGCATCCCGGCTGCCACGAAAAATATCGTCCAAAAGTTCCTTCTCAGATTCCAATTTTATTTTCTCTTTTTTAAATCAAACGAAAGATATGAAAATCCTTGCATCAAATCATGAACTTTTTTTGAAAAACTTATCAAACGACATCAAAAACCATTCCCTCCTGAGAGAGTATAGAGTGATCAAACACCGCCTTGGCCTCTTGCAGCAAGACCTGTTCGTCATTATATCTCGCACTATAATGTCCCAGAAGCAAGGTCCCCACACCCGCTCCTGCTGCTATGGTAGCAGCCTGGCTCGCCGTACTATGATAATATATCTTGGCACGATCTTCCTGATCCGATGTATAGGTACTCTCATGATATAACACAGTAACGCCTTTCACCTTCTCTTTCAAACCAGGCACAAAACGAGTATCACTGCAGTAAGCATAACTACGAGGCGAATCAGCAGGCTGAACGAGTCGGGCATTCGGGATAACATCACCATCCTCATTCGTCCAATCAGCACCATTCTTGATATTGTTGATCTGACTGACAGGAATGCCATAATAGTCTATCATATCACGACGGATATGTGGCAAGGTAGGTTTCTCACGGAAGATGAATCCACAACAAGGCACACGATGCTGCAAAGGTACAGTTTCAACGGTAAGAGAGTGGTCCTCATATATGACCTGCTGCTTCTCTGTATCAACTGGAATCATTTCCATCTCATACTCCATCGTCTGCATGAAGAATTCAACCTGCTGCCTGAAGAGAGGTTCATAATCCTTGGGAGCATAAATTCTCAACTTGGAAGTACGTCCGAGCATTCCAAGCGTAGACAACAATCCCATCAAACCGAAACAGTGGTCGCCATGCATATGACTGATAAAGATGGCATTCAGTTTGGAGAAATGGATGTGAGAGCGACGGAACTGCATCTGCGCTCCTTCACCGCAATCCACCATGAAGCACTTGCCTCTCATCTCTATGAGTTGAGAGGAAGCGTTATGTTTGAGGGTAGGCAGTGCACTGCCACAACCCAGAATATGTATCTTAAAAGGTTCCATTAGCAAAATTATTCATCTTACACCGTTCCTGATTCACCAGGCAACTATTCCTGACGCTTAAAGACGAAGATACCCTGATGATTCTCCAACAGCAAACTGTCAGGACCCAAATTATCGATATCAAAGGTGTCCTTATTCAAAAGCAGCTTACCATTCAGGATTTTCCAGGAAGTCCAAGGGTTGGTTTCAGCCTTGACATTATTCTTCACCACGCCACCTTCCAGAAGGTCGAAATTCTTATCCAGAGAAATCCACTTACCCAACAAAGAAGTAAGATTGATAATCTTCCTGGCTACCATCTCCCCATCCTGTGCCTTATAAGCCAAAAGGGCAATACGGTCGCCAGCCATCAATCCTCCCTGAACAATAGAAGGGTCAGCGTCATCAATAAAGACAGAAAGCGTATCACCCTCATCAGAACACAGTTCCAGACTGTGCATGGATGTACCTTCTCCGCACACACCATATATCGTAGAATCATTCATCTCCTCTACTTCAACAGAGTCATTGGTACTGATAATAGAAGTCTCCTTCTTTTCCTTACAGCTATTGGCAGCAAACATGATTACCAAAGCTATCGCTATATACACTAACTTTTTCATAACTTTCCTAAGTTAAATATTAATATTGCTCAACATGACTGTTGATTTCCCAGCTTATCTACGTTTACTCACTCTTTGCGCTCTTCCTGCTTGGCTTCATTCCAGAGTTGATCCATTTCTTCCAGGCTCATATCCTTCAGAATTCTGCCCTGCTTAAAGGAATGATCTTCCACATAATTGAAGCGACGGATAAACTTCTGGTTCGTCTTTTCGAGGGCATTGTCAGGATTGAGTTTGTAGAGACGGGCAGCATTGATGACAGAGAAGAGGAAATCTCCCAATTCCTGGGTAGACTTTTCCTTGTCTTCCCTAGCCAATTCCACCTTGAGTTCCTCCAGTTCTTCCTGCACCTTATCCCATACATCCTCCTTTTCCTTCCAGTCAAAGCCCACATTGCGAGCCTTGTCCTGAATGCGATAAGCCTTGATAAGCGAAGGAAGAGAATTAGGTACTCCACTCAGGACTCTTTCATTGCCATCCTTCTCCTGCTGCTTGATCTGCTCCCAAGTCTTTTCCACGGAAGCCGCAGTCTTGGGTTTGCCAGCCTTCAATGCCTGAGCATCAGACTCCTTATACACAACCTGTCCGGCTTCATTGATATACATATCAGGATTAGAGACCGTCCATTCCCCCTCTTCATTCCAATTGATGAACGGATGGCGGAACATAAGTTTATCAGCTTCCTGGTTGCAGACATCACAAATATCAAACTTGCCATCTTCACGACCAATAATGCTATAAAACATCACATGTTCCAAGACGTCACCCAATTCTTTCTTTATATCCTTATAATCACGCTTCATGAGGGCATCACAAAGTTCGAAAGCCTCCTCGATGGTGTTAGGTCGAAGACTTTCAAACGTCTGTTTTCTGTCCCAAGGACATTGAACACGAAGTCGGTCCTGAACATCCAGCAATCTGCTGAATGCAGCTAGTTTTTCTTCTTTTGTATGCACTTTTATAGAGTTAAAATTAAATATTCATTATAAAATCATCGATAATCGAATTATTTTTGTGCAAAGATAGGCAAAAAATTTGGCAGAAACAAATTTTTTAATTATCTTTGCACTCGAAAGATAACTTTTCGAGCGATGTTTCAATTCTTGAAACGTCAAAATCACTCAGAAACAATATTCACATATACAATATATAATAATGTATAGCAAGGAAGAATTATCAGCAAATAGTGTCGTTCAGTTAAAGGACATTGCTAAGCAAATTGGAGTCAAGATTAAATCTGGCGACAATAAGGAAACGATTATCAATACTATTTTCAATGCTCAGACAGAGGATTCTACTCTGGCTGTAACAAAACGCAAGCGTACCCGTATCGTCTCCAGCAAAGAGGATAGAGTATATAGCGTAAATGGTATCGATGGAGAAAACTTTGACGTACAAAAGCATCAAGTAACAGGTCCAACAGAGAACAATGCGAAGGAAGAAGTCCTCCTGGAGGAAGAGACAAAAGACCCATTGGCAGCATTCCCAAAACACCGTGGGCGCAAGAGCAAAGCAGAGCTTGAAGCCATAGCTGCTGCCAAGGCTGCTGCCATCAAAGCACAGCAGGAAAAACAGGATGCGCAACAAGGAACTCCAGTAGAGGCAAACCTTAACTTTTCAGAGCAGAATGTTCCTGAGACATTAACCACAGAGCAGTCTGATTCTACTGGAGCTAGCCAGAACGATTCGACCACATCAGGAGAAAACCACTTCCAGCAAAACGATTCCTTCATACCGGAAGAACAATTTGCACAGAATGACGCAAACAAGGACAATCAAGGAAACGACAAAGAGGAACTGATTGCAAAATTGCAAGCCAAAATGGAAGCACACAACAACAAGAATACGGATACCGACAATGATGCCGATTCTGCTGAAGAGAATCAGGAAGCATACAAGCCAGAAGCAGCAGCCAACAATGCAAACGGTATATGGGAAGGAGATCCTGGTGATGGTACTGACTTCATCACCGTTGTAGACATTCCTATCGAAGACCAGACTGCCATTCCTTTGGTAGACATCTTCGACAGACCAATCAATACAGCAAATCCTGCGGCAGCACAGGAAACACCTAACGTAGAAGTGATTCCTGAGCCAGCCTATGATTTCTCTGGCATCGTCACATCATGCGGAGTGCTTGAAGTGATGCCGGATGGATATGGATTCCTGCGCAGCAGCGACTACAATTACCTTTCTTCACCAGACGATGTCTATGTATCTGCCAATCAGATCAAGCGATATGGTCTTAAGACGGGTGACGTTGTATTCTGCCAGGTTCGTCCACCACACGAGGGTGAAAAATACTTCCCACTCACAAACATTGAAAAGATCAACGGTCGTGAACCATCAGAAGTAAGAGACCGTGTACCATTTGAACATCTAACTCCTCTCTTCCCAGACGAGAAGTTCAATCTTTGCGGAGACCGCAAGACCACCAACCTGAGCACACGAATCGTAGACCTGTTCTCTCCTATCGGTAAAGGACAGCGTGCCCTTATTGTGGCTCAGCCTAAGACCGGTAAGACCATCCTCATGAAGGATATCGCCAATGCAATAGCAGCCAATCATCCAGAAGCCTATCTGATGATGTTGCTCATTGATGAGCGTCCTGAGGAGGTTACCGACATGGCCCGCACTGTCAATGCAGAGGTGATTGCCTCTACATTCGATGAACCTGCTGAGCGCCATGTGAAGATTGCAGGTATCGTTCTGGAAAAGGCAAAGAGAATGGTAGAGTGCGGACATGATGTAGTCATCTTCCTGGATTCCATCACCCGTCTGGCTCGTGCTTACAATACAGTGGCTCCTGCATCCGGTAAGGTTTTGACCGGTGGTGTTGATGCCAATGCTTTGCAGAAGCCTAAGCGCTTCTTTGGTGCTGCACGTAACATCGAAGGCGGTGGCTCTCTCACCATCATCGCAACAGCCTTGATTGATACAGGTAGCAAGATGGACGAAGTAATCTTCGAGGAATTCAAGGGTACAGGTAACATGGAATTGCAGCTTGACCGCTCACTCAGCAACAAGCGTATCTTCCCTGCTGTCAACCTCGTGGCTTCATCTACACGTCGTGATGATCTCCTGCAAGACAGAACCACACTCGACCGTATGTGGATTCTCCGCAAGTACATCTCTGACATGAACCCTATTGAGGCAATGAATACCATCCACCAGTCAATGCAGAACACTCGCAACAATGACGAGTTCCTACTGTCGATGAATTCATAAAAAAGTCTCAGCATAGTCTCATTGACTCAAATCAAGAAATGCATGTTACATACACATTTCATGCAGAAATATTCGTTATTCCGATAAAAAAGTGTTAACTTTGCACTCGTATTAAGGAATAACGAATAATAAAATTTAAAAGATTAGAAAAAATTATGATGACTATGTTTACTTTAGCGTTAGCAGCAGTAATGTTCTCAGGAATGGTTGTATGTATGGGTATGTTCTTGAAGCATGTTATACATTCTATACCAGAGGTAGTTGATATCAACCATAGAGTATGTCTCTGTAAGTAAAGTAGACTCAAAATATTTCAGAGAGAGAGATTTTAAAAAAGAAAGGGCGGGTTCCGAATATGGAATCTGCCCTTCTTGCTTTATTGTATTACCAATCAATCTTATTTACCGCTTTCCGGTACCAGGAACTTGTCACCAGACTGCTTAACCAATTCCTTGGCATACTTCTCAGGATAGCCTGGACGAGCTGGACGAGCACCCAAACCATACTGGGTCTTCTCGAAAGTACCGTTCTTGTCGGTTGGCTTGATAATCATATCATTATACTTCACCACCATGAACTCGAAAAGCTGGTTCCAGCGAGCCAACATCTGCTGAGCCTTCTCTACACTGTAGTCGTTGAGATACTTCACAGCAGCCTGTGGGTTCTGGGCATAAAGCTCCTGAGCCTTCTTCTCAACACCAGCCTGAGCAGCGAAATAGCTGTTGTCCAAGCTATCACGAACCTCCTTCAAGGTTGGGAACATCAGGCTGTAACGAGGATAAACCATATTGCTGGTCATGTTGCATACCCAGTAAGCATTCTTCTTGCTGAAATGCAAGGCATCAGCACCAGGAGTATTGTAGCACTCAGGACGCTCGGTCATAGAGCAATATACAGGAGTGAATGCAGCCATGTTGGCATCATCATTGGCAAACCAGAACACGCCACCAATCTCTCTTGGCAACCATGAACGCATCTGACTTACGAATACGAAACCACTCTGCTGGGTGCTGACAGGACGCTCGTTGAAATACTGCTTGCCATCCACCTTGTACATCAATGGTGTAGGACGATATGGCATCTCCCAGATACCGCCACCGATATCAGAACCGTCGGCTACAGAAAGAGGAGTACCCTCGTAATGATCGCGCATCACATTCTCTACATCCTGAACGCTCACCTTCTTGTTAGGAACCACCCAGAGAGGCATATCCTGCGCATCAGGATTCTTGCCGAGTGCCCAATCCAAATATGGAGTCATGTCATAGAAGTGGTTGAGCATAGACCATGCACGGGCATCGCAGAAACGACGGCCAGAGAAATCAGGCTTGGCATAAGCCATCTTCCAAGAGAAATCAGCATCCTTGCCCTGGAACCAGCCCTTGCTCCGAGCAAAAGAAACCACGTCCTTGGCATACATCACGTTCTTCTTGTCCTTCATGTTGAACTTGCCGATGCGGCTCTGGTTGGCATGAGCACAGACTGCATCATCCGGAATACGGAGGGCTACCCATACAGCACCCTTGGAACCGGCACCTTTACCCATCATCTCCATGATCCAAGCCTCGTTAGGATCGCAGATGGTGAAGGTTTCACCTTCTGAATTATAACCGTACGTATTGGCGAGGGTGGTCATCACCTTGATAGCCTCGCGGGCAGTCTTACTGCGCTGCAAAGCTACATAGATAAGTGAACCATAGTCCATGATACCGGTAGAATCCACCATCTCCTCACGACCGCCATAGGTAGTCTCGCCGATGGTAACCTGCCATTCGTTGATATTGCCGATAACGCTATAGGTCTGGGCTGCCTCAGGAATCTCACCATGATACTTGTTGGTATCCCAGTCATAAATCTTGCGCATCTCGCCCTTGGCATGCTTAGCCGCAGGATAATGGCAGAGGTTCTGGAACATACCGTAGTCATCGGCACTATAAGAACACATCACGGAACCATCCACAGATGCCTTCTTGCCCACAATGAAGTTGCTGCAAGCCTCTGCCTCAGAGACGCAGCCCATCATAGCTACAGCCATCATGGCTGAAGCAAAAATCTTATTCATAAAATATACCTTTATTTACTGAACTTTCGCATATCAGGAAGTTAAAGGAGTTAAGGAAGTTAAGGAGTTAAGACGTATGTCTTGCTGCTTAAAAAACTACACCAAAAAGACTGTTGTCTTAACTCCTCAGCGACCGTAGGGAGCGATAACTCCTTTAACTCCTTTAACTTCTGAGCTTGCGAAACTTGAATTTATTCATATTAATCACAAGCCTTGAAGCTCATATCCAAGCCCTTTACACTATGTGTCAAGGCACCAACAGAGATGAAATCAACACCCTGCTCTGCATAGTCACGGATAGTATCGTAGGTGATACCGCCAGATGACTCTGTCTCATACTTGCCAGCAATGATATCTACAGCCTTCTTGGTATCAGGCACAGAGAAGTTGTCGAGCATGATACGGTTGACACCACCGTGCTTCAATACCTGGTCGAGCTCATCGAAGCTGCGAACCTCGATTTCAATCTGCAGGTCGAGACCCTTCTCCTTGAGATAAGCATGGCAACGGTCGATAGCGTTGTCGATACCGCCAGCGAAGTCGATATGGTTGTCCTTGAGAAGAATCATATCGAAGAGACCGATACGATGGTTCATACCACCGCCAATCTTCACAGCCTGCTTCTCCAACATACGGAGACCTGGAGTGGTCTTACGGGTGTCGAGGATGTGAGTCTTGGTACCTTCGAGGCGCTTAACATACTTAGCGGTCATGGTAGCAATACCACTCATACGCTGCATGATGTTGAGCATGAGACGCTCAGTCTGAAGCAGAGAACGGGTCTTTCCTTCAACAATCATGGCGATATCGCCCTTCTTGACATGGGTACCGTCCTGCAGCAACACCTCCACCTTCATGGTAGGGTCAAAGCGGGCAAATACTTTCTTTGCCAATTCAACACCAGCCAAAACGCCATCTTCCTTGATGAGCAAATGACTCTTACCCATGGCGTCCTCTGGGATACAACACAAGGTTGTGTGGTCGCCGTCACCGATATCCTCAGCAAATGCCAAGTCTATCAACTTGTCTTCTAATTGATCTACGCTTAACATATTATTAATGTTTATTGTTTAATGTTTCATGTTTACTTTTTTGGGGGAGATTTCTTAATTATCAATTCTCTTCCCCTTCCAATAGGCACGTCGGATACCTTCCTTGTCTATGATGATTCGAATTTCACCGCCTAGCCATTCCGTCATCGGCAGTTCATCCCGAAATTCATAATAGTTGACTACCCTGCTATCTTCCAGTTCAACAACGGCCTGCAGAAGCTGGGTACCATCAGGAAGGCTAACGACATGCGCTCCACATCTTCTTGTTTCCATCAGCCTACTCTACCTTCATTTCTACCGGTCGCAGCTGTTGCCCATTTGGAGAAGGAAGCGGCTGGTTGAGCATCGGTCTTGCTGCATGATCGATAGGAATAGGCTTCAGAGAATCTACCTTGGTACTGTCTTTAGAAGCAGAGTCCTTCGCCTTATCTTCCTTCTTGGCATGCATTCTGATGAGTCGGATATGCTCAAGGAACATCAGCTTGAGAGTAGATTCGGAAGTTTCATTCGTTGCGAAACCACCAGCACTCAGCATAAAGTATCCCTTTACCTGCTTGATTCCAAGATTCTCATTATCCTTAATCTGCATAGAATAATGCTGGGAGCCGGAGATATGGATGATAGACTGAGCAACACTATCATTGGTGAATTCAACAGCCAACAAGGCGATACCATCACGAATACCATCCTGATAGATGAACTGGGAATCGAAATCCAGCATCAAGCAGTCGCCCTTGTGGTAAGCGGTATCAGCTTCCATCTTAAAGCTGAAGACATTATATGGCTGAATAGTACTGAAGACCATAGAACGGGCATAACTCCAGATATTAGCCGTATCACCAGTAGCTGACAAGGTGTTGAAATCTGCACCAGCATGGCTACTTCCACCAAGCGCTTCAGTCTCATTACCCAGACGGTCAGCCAAGTCTTTATAGACATCCTTCAACAATTCCGTATGTCGCATGTAATAAACCATAGAGCTGTCAAACTCAGCTGACGTAACATCATGCTTCTTCAGAACCGCCTCACGATAGGTCAGACTCTCTCCCTTGTCGCCACCATCCTTGGTATGCGCCATGGACAGCGCCAAATGATAATCGTAAAGAATATCTGTCATCTGGCCCTTAGAAAGCACGTCACCAGGAAGCGACGGCTTACATGAAGCCATCATCTCCATCAGACATACGATACCAACCAGGAAACACAGATAGATGAATGATTTTTTCATAAGACTAATCCTCCTTGTTTTGAGCACTATACTCTTTAGCAACCTCTACATGATTCTTTTCTTCAGCAGTCATGTCCTGTTCTTTATCAGCAGACTTAGCTTTCTTCTTTCCATCTCCCAGACTTTCCAGTTCCTTACGGCAGAAAAGAAGCATAGAGATAATACCGACAGAGACACAGGCATCAGCCAGATTGAAAACAGGATCAAAAAAGACACCATGCTGACCTCCGAGGAAAGGCACCCATTCAGGCCAGGTATAGCTAAAGAATGGGAAGCGGAACATATCTACAACCTTACCCATCAGGAAAGGAGCATAACCCTCGCCAAAAGGTACCTGATAAGATACATAATAAGGCGAAGCTGCTGTAAAGATGAGACCGTAGAACATGGAGTCGATGATATTACCGATGGCTCCGGTTGTGACCAGAGCTACCAGGATGATATACAGCTTCCGATGCTTTCCCGACTTGATGATGTGGTACAAATACCACAACAGAACACAGATGGCGGTGAGGCGCAGCATACTCAGCCAGAACTTGCCGATAAACGTCATGCCCCAGGCCATACCATTGTTCTCTATGAACTCTATAAAAAACCAATCTGTAACACGAACAGACTCGCCAAGGCAAAAATGGGTCTTGATGTACAACTTGATAATCTGATCGATAACCAAAAGTACAACCATCATTGCGGTGACGAGCCAGCCGATATGTAATTTACTATTTTTCTCCATTTATTAATGTTTTCTTGCTTCCTTGGAAGCTACACTCAATGTGGCATGAGGTACAGCACGCAATCGCTCCTTAGGAATCAGCTCACCTGTCTCGCGGTCGATACCGTAGGTCTTGTTCTCGATGCGAATCAACGCAGCCTCCAATCCCTTGATAAACTTCTGCTGGCGCTGAGCCATCTGGATGATTTCCTCCTTGCTCTGTGCCTCGCTTCCCTCCTCCAGGGCCTTGTAGGTTGGTGATGTATCTACCACATCATTACTATCAGAGTGATTAAGCTGAGCCATACAGTCTCTGTAGGTCTGCTTTGCCACCTTTAATTTCTCTTCAATGATAGCGCGGAACTCAGCGAGATCCTCATCGCTATAACGTGCTTTTTCGTTAGCCATAGATGTTCTTTTGTTAAAAGTTATTATTAATGTTGTCTAGCTATTAAGGTATTAGAAGTTAGAAGTAAGCAGTTTTGGTAAAACTCCGAACTCCCAACTTCTAACTCCTAGCTTATTTAATTCTTCTCTACAAGAATGTTCAACTTAAAGTCATCAAACTCGGTCTCAACACCTGCGTTGTCACCGATTTCGATGCTGTCTGCCAATACCTGCCCCTTGATGTAGTCGCCGAATGCCTCGATAGCTGCATTGGTCTCCTCGTTAGGAGCCACAGTTACGTTGACGCGGTCGGTAATCTCCAGTCCGGTCTCCTTGCGGAGGTTCTGGATACGGTTGATCAGCTCACGAGCCATACCCTCTTTCTTCAATTCTGGGGTCAACTCTACCTCAAGTGCAACGGTCAGATTGCCCTCGTTAGATACGAGCCATCCTGGGATATCCTCAGAGATAATCTCCACGTCGGCTACCTCTACCACGGCTTCCTGTCCGTCGATATTCAATGTGATGTTGCCTGCCTTCTCGAAGGCTGCAATCTGGTCCTGATCGAGTGCTGACATCTGGGCTGCAACACCCTTCATCAGCTTGCCGAATTTCTTACCCATCACTCTGAAGTTACACTTCACCTTCTTAACGAGAATGCCCTGACCCTCAATGAAGTTAACCTCCTTCACGTTCACCTCGTTCTTCAACAGTCCGGCTACTGCCTCGATGTGTGCCTTCTGCACATCATCTACGGCAGGAATCATGATCTGCTGCAGTGGCTGACGCACCTTGATGTTCACCTTGCGGCGCAATGCCAATACCATAGAAGTAATCTTCTGGGCGATGGCCATACGCTCCTCCAGGTCGGCATCGATAGTAGCTTCATCAGCTACAGGGAACTTATCCAGGTGTACGCTCTCCAACTCGCCGCCCAAGTCGTGATACAACTCGTCAGCATAGAATGGAGCGAATGGAGCCAAGAGCTTAGCCACTGTCATCAAGCAGCTATAGAGAGTCTGGTAAGCGCTCAACTTGTCCTCGCTCATCTCCTTACCCCAGAAACGTTTACGGTTCAGACGAACGTACCAGTTAGAGAGGTCATCGTTTACGAATGCATCGATGAGACGACCAGCACGGGTTGGATCATAGCCAGCCAACTCTCTGTCAACGTCCTTGATGAGGGTATTGAGTGAAGAGAGAATCCAGCGGTCAATCTCTGGGCGCTTCTCGAATGGCACCTGAGCAGCCTCTGCATCGAAACCATCTACATTAGCGTAGAGGGCGAAGAAGCTGTAGGTATTATATAAGGTACCGAAGAACTTGCGACGGGTCTCATCCACGCCGTTAGGGTCGAACTTCAGGTTGTCCCAAGGCTCGCTGTTGGTCATCATATAGAAACGAACAGGGTCGGCACCATACTTGTCAATCATCTCGAATGGGTTGGTCACGTTACCCACGTGCTTACTCATCTTGTTGCCCTTAGCATCGAGAACGAGACCAGAAGAGATTACGTTCTTGAAGGCTACGCTGTCGAATACCATGGTAGCGATGGCGTGCAGGGTGAAGAACCATCCACGGGTCTGATCCACGCCCTCGTTGATGAAGTCGGCTGGATAGAACTTAGGAGGAATAGCATATCCCTCGTAGGTGCTGTGGATGAGTGCATCGCGGTCTGCCTCTGTGCCACGGGCCATCTCTCCCTCGAATGGGTAGTGGAGCTGGGCATAAGGCATTGAACCTGAATCGAACCAAACGTCGATGAGGTCGCTCTCACGATACATTGGCTTGCCCTCCTCGTTTACCAATACGATCTTGTCAACGTATGGACGGTGGAGGTCAATCTTATCATAGTTCTCCTGACTGTAGTCGCCAGGAACGAAACCATTCTCCTTCAATGGGTTGCTCTGCATGATGCCTGCAGCCACAGACTTCTCGATTTCAGCATAGAGTTCCTCGAGGCTGCCGATGCACTTCTCGCCACGGTTCTCGTCACGCCAGATTGGCAATGGAGTACCCCAGAAGCGGGAACGTGAAAGGTTCCAGTCGTTCAGGTTTTCGAGCCAGTTGCCGAAACGGCCTGTACCGGTGCTCTCAGGCTGCCAGTTGATGGTCTTGTTGAGTTCTACCATGCGCTCCTTGCGGGCGGTATCCTTGATAAACCAGCTATCCAATGGGTAGTAGAGGATAGGCTTGTCGGTACGCCAGCAGTGAGGATAGTTGTGCACGTGCTTCTCGCTCTTGAAAGCCTTGCCCTCCTGCTTCAACTCGTAGCAGAGTACGATGTTCAGGTCTTCTGCCTTATCAGAAGCCTTCTTGTCCCAAACACCATCCACATTAAACTGTGGGTCGTAGGCATTCTTCACGTAGTCGCCTGCGTGATGAGCGTATGCCTCCTTGTTGACGCAAGCACTTACGAAGTTGGCATCGAGGTCTTCGATGAGATAGAACTTACCCTGCAGGTCAACCATTGGGCGAGTCTCACCCTTCTTATTAATAAGGTAGAGGGCTGGGATGTTGGCATCCTTAGCCACCTTGGCATCATCGGCACCGAATGTAGGAGCGATGTGAACGATACCTGTACCGTCATCGGTAGTAACGTAGTCGCCGAGGATTACGCGGAAAGCCTCGCTGTCCATCTCAACGAACTTATCGCGACCATCCTCAGAAGCGAATACCTTCTCAGGATGAGCAGCTGCATATTCTGTTACGAAAGCTGGAGCAAAAGCATCTACCTTCTCGCATGGCTTCACCCATGGCAGGAGCTGCTCGTAGTGCATGCCTTCGAGGTCGGTACCCTTCATGTGGTCGATAATACGCCATGGGCACTGCTTCTTCTCCTTGTCGAATGGAAGGAGATCGCCCTCCTTGCACTCCTGGTCTGCCTTCAGATAAGAACCTACCAGCGCCTCAGCCATCACGAGTGTCATAGGCTCGCCATTGTAGAGGTTGTAGGTCTCGATAGCTACATAGTCAATCTTAGGACCCACACAGAGAGCCACGTTTGATGGCAAGGTCCAAGGTGTAGTGGTCCATGCGATGAAGTATGGCTTGCCCCACTTGGTCCACTCAGCCTTAGGATCCTTGATGAGGAACTGAGCAGTGGTGGTGAGGTCCTTTACATCACGGTAGCAGCCAGGCTGGTTCAACTCGTGAGAGCTCAAACCAGTACCTGCACCTGGAGAGTATGGCTGGATGGTGTAACCCTTGTAGAGCAGTCCCTTGTTGTAGAGCTGCTTGAGGAGCCACCAGAGTGTCTCGATATACTTGTTATCGTAGGTGATATAAGGATGGTCGAGATCTACAAAGTAACCCATCTTCTCGGTCAACTCGCGCCACTCAGCGGTGAACTTCATCACGTTCTCGCGGCACTTGTGGTTGTAATCCTCGGTAGAGATATACTTCTCAGAAGCCTTGTTGTCGATATCCTTCTTGGTGATGCCGAGTTCCTTCTCGACACCGAGTTCAACAGGGAGTCCGTGGGTATCCCATCCCGCCTTGCGGTGAACCTGGAAACCCTTCATGGTCTTGTATCTGTTGAATGTATCCTTGATACTACGTGCCAACACGTGGTGAATACCCGGGTGGCCATTAGCTGATGGAGGTCCCTCGAAGAAGATAAACTGAGGGCAGCCTTCACGCTCGTCGATAGACTTGTGGAAGATATCGTTTTTCTCCCACGCTGCTAGTACGTCATTGTTTGTCTGAGTCAAATTCAGACCGTTGTGCTCGGCAAATTTCTTAGCCATATTATCAATTTAAATTTTATATTGTTTTTACTTTTGGGCGCAAAGTTACAAAAAAAATATGTTTTACCCGAATAAAGGGGTAATAAATTAATAATTTTTCTATTAAAAATCCCGATTTGAGCACCAAAATACTACCTGATGCTCAAATCGGGAATCAATATTCTGTTAAGGCTGGCAGGAAAAGCCATCAGCCCAAACGCTAAAATCCAAAACTGTTGAGGGTTAGAAATCAGTCCAGACTATCCAACCACTTCTGGCCCCACTTACTTTTCAGCCAAAGTAACATAATAGATGCAATCACTGCCAAAACGCCATAAACAATAGTCATTCCTTCAGCGAATCCCATCAAAAGTATATTTAATGCAAAATCCATAACTTTTATTTTTTATTAATTATCACAAATCCTAAGCAAGCAAAAAAAGTTGTAAGCAGAAGACCTAGTACTAACATACTGAAAAGCCATTGCGCACTTCCATTCTCGGTTATTAACCCCATACCACTTCCCAGCACTGTCGTACCAAAAGTTACAGCTGCTAAGTTATAGAAGAACTTTCCTAGTTCCTCCCTACTTGTTCTTGCCCGTTGCTTATCTTCTCTTTGCGTCATAACTCTGATTTTTAAATCAACAATATGTTTGACCTTCCAAATATAAGAAAATATCCGGCAAAGTGTAATAATCTTACTATTTATTTAACAGTTTTTACACTAAACTACAGGCTTTCCGCCTCCTGCAGCCAGATGGAGGATGCGGCATCGCTAGGCATGCGCCAATCGCCACGAGGACTGAGGCTCACGCTTCCCACCTTCGGACCGTCTGGCAGACAGCTGCGCTTGAACTGCTGGTTGAAGAAACGGCGCACGAAGGTCTTCAGCCACTTCTTGATGGTCTCCTCATCATAGGAATCAGGATCGTTGTCGCTGATTTTCATGCGCTCCAGCTCGGTATCGATAAATGCCTTCTTTGCCAGCATGTAGATCTTGGCTGGACGGAAACCGAAGCGAAGGAAGTAGTAGAGGAAGAAATCGTGCAACTCGTATGGTCCCACCAGGTCTTCGGTCTTCTGCTTGATATTACCGTTCTCATCTGCCGGAATCAGCTCAGGACTGATTGGTGTATCGATGATGTCGCGAAGGGTGATGCGGCTCTGTTCGTCTACCCCACTCTCGGCAACATGGTTTACGAGATAACGGATCAGGGTCTTTGGGATGCTGGCATTCACGCCATACATGCTCATGTGGTCGCCATTATAGGTAGCCCATCCCAAAGCCAGCTCAGAGAGGTCGCCGGTACCGATAACCATTCCTCCCATCTTATTTGCCAGGTCCATCAGGATCTGGGTACGTTCACGTGCCTGCGAATTTTCATAGGTTACATCATGCACGCTGGCATCATGACAGATGTCCTCGAAGTGCTGGGTTACCGCCTTGGCGATGCTGATTTCCTTGATGGTGATACCGAGGCTCTGCATCAGTGAGATGGCATTGTTGTAGGTTCTGTCCGTGGTTCCGAAACCAGGCATGGTGACGCCCACGATACCCTTGCGGTTCATCTTCAGCTTATCAAATGCCTTCACACAGACGAGCAGTGCCAGCGTAGAATCCAGTCCGCCGCTGATACCCACCACTACGGTCTTGGCATGGGTATGGACGATGCGCTTGGCAAGTCCCATCAGCTGGATATTGAATATCTCCTCGCAGGAGGCATTCATGTCGTTGCTGGTAGGAATAAAAGGATGCGGATTCACCTCACGCTCCAGCACGAATTCACGCTCATTCTCGGTAGGATCTGCATCGATGTTGCGGATATTGAACTGTCCTCCGAGAACAGAATATTTGATGTTGCGCTGGGCATTCACATAGGTTGAATTTGTACGACGTTCCGAGCGGAGTTTCTCTACATCTACCTGCGAGATAACCATCTGAGGATCAAGTGAGAAACGTTCACTTTGTGAAAGTAAAACTCCATTCTCATAAATCAGGGCATTTCCACCATATACAACATCCTGTGTACTTTCCCCGAAACCGCAGGAACTATACACGTATCCGGTCATCGTGCGGGCACTCTGCTGACTCAGAAGACTCTTCAGATAATTGTGCTTACCGATGAGTTCATCGCTGGCAGAGAGATTGAAGATAAGGTCAGCTCCAGCCAATGCCAACTTGTTGCTTGGAGGAGCAGGAGCCCATACATCCTCACAGATCTCCACGCCAAACTGCACGCCGTCGTAGGTCTGGAATATCTGCACATCCGGAGTCAGTTTCACCTTGTGTCCGGCATAGCGGATTTCGCTGTCTCTCAGGTCCTGAGCAGAGGCAAACCAGCGCTTCTCGTAGAACTCGCTGTAGTTAGGCAGATAGGTCTTAGGCACGACACCCAAGATCTGTCCGTGCTGGATGACGATACCGCAGTTGAGCAGCAGGTCACCAGCCACAACCGGTGCACCGACGATGGAGATGATATCTAGCTTGCGTGTGAAATCAAGCAGCATCATCACCGCCTGCTCCGATGTTTCCAGCAGCATCTGCTGGCGGAAAAGGTCCTGACAGGAATAGCCCGTAATGGACAGTTCCGGGAAAGTAATGATCTCTACGCCCTTGCCTTCAGCCTGGGCTATCAGATCTTCTATCTGTTGAGCATTGAATACCACATCACCCACCTTGACAGATGGAATGGCACTCGCCACCTTGATAAATCCGTACTTCATATTACTTTGAACTTTGAGATTTGAACTTGGAACTTTGAACTTTGAACTTGGAACTTGGAACTGTATGATTACTTTGAGTGATATAACTTGCTGAGCATATCATAAGGTTCCAAGTTCAATGTTCAATGTTTACTTAATCGTTACCTGTGTGGCACCATAGCCGTATTCCTGGAAGGAAGCATCCTGGTAGCTGCAGCTCTTATAGCGATAGTTCAGCTCATGGATGAGAGCCTGGCGCAGTACGCCTTCGCCCTTGCCATGGATGAAGACAATCTTCTGTCCCTTCTTGTTCTTGTATTCATTCATCGTCTTCGTGAACACATCCATCTGATAATGAAGGATATCGGCCGAATTCATTCCAGCAGTTGTTTCAAGTACCTCGTCCGCATGAAGGTCTACTACGAGTGTGCCATCATCCTTCTTGCTCTTCTTCTTGCCGGTATTGGCAATCACCTTCTCGTCCTTGTACATCTGCTCCTTCAATCGTTTGGAGTCGATAACGAGCGGACGAGCCACCTCGTCATTCTCTATGATGGTGAAGAGATAGGCTGGAGTCTCGAAGAAATCATTCTCCTCGAAGAGATGAAGCTTGTAGAACTTCACTGGGTCCAGACGGAACTGTACGTCGGTAGCCGGCTTCAGGAGGAAAGGTTTCTCCTTCTTGTAGGCAATCATCTGGATGGCGATATGCTCCATTTCGTTCAGTGCCTCACGGCCGAACTCCTCGATGAAGAGCTTGGTGTTGGGTTCGATTTCACCCTCAGCCTTCAAGGTCCAGGCATTGCCCTCTGCTACGAGATAAGTATAGTGCAGATAATAGTTGCTGTCGTTCACCATATAGGTCTCGAAACGGGTATTGGTAACCTCCTTGATATCGATAGGCACGAAGGCGAGATAGGCACTCAGCTTGTTGCCGCCCGTACGCTCCTGGATGTGCTTGACAAAGGTTACTTCCCTGTCAGCCGGATCATACTCTTCCTCCTCGATGTCGGTATCATGCTCATTGAGAATAGCCTTGATGCTTCGGCTGTCCTGATGCAGTTCCGTGTTGGCATGTTCTTCCGCCTTCTGCTTGGCATCCATCTTAGCCGAAATCATCTTACCCATGGCATAGTCGTCCTGCTCTACTACCACTACCTCGTTGATAGGCATAGGGATTTCAAATCCATCCTCGTCCTCTACCAGGACGATATTCTTACCCTGGAAGCCGGCAACCTTACCGCCACCCACTTCACTCAGGAATCTTACTTTATCTCCTTTTTTCATATCTGTTATTTTTTATATTCTTACTTACTATTGCGATATACAGGTCGTTGAAAGACCGGCGCTGACGACATACGGTTGCTAAAAAACCGTATATGTTCTGCAAAGATACAAAAGATATTGCAAAATACTACCGTTTTTTATTATTTTTAATGTATGTAAGAAAATAATCTATGGGAAAGAGAGCAGTATTGAGATATTTTTTATATCTTTGCAAGAGATTTATCGACTCTTAAACAATTTAGATTATGATTACATTTCCTTGCGCCAAGATTAACCTTGGCTTAAATATAGTTAGCAAGCGGGCAGACGGTTATCACAACCTGGAAACCGTGTTCTACCCTATTCCGTTAACAGATGCGCTGGAAATCAAGCTCATGGGCGAAGAGTTTCCGAGCGATGTGCCATGCGATCTCAAGATAACAGGTAATGCAGTAGATTGCGATGAGCAGAAGAATCTCGTGGTGAAGGCATACAATATGATTGCTGCCGACTTCAAGATTCCCCGCATCCATGCCCATCTCGTGAAGCGTATTCCGTCTCAGGCTGGTATGGGTGGCGGTTCTTCTGATGCTGCCTACATGATTCGTCTGCTGGATGAGCGGTTCCGTCTCAACATAGGCAATTCCGAGATGGAGCGATATGCAGCCAAGCTGGGTGCCGACTGTGCCTTCTTCATCTCTGCCGACCCTGAGGATGGCGATACAGCCTGCTACGCTGAGGGAATTGGCGATGTATTGATGCCATCGAGTGTTCCGAATGACAACATGAGGGGCTATTACATCGTGGTAGTGAAGCGTGATGACATTGCCGTGAGCACCAAGGATGCCTATGCAGCCATCACTCCTAAGCAACCAGCCAAGTGCTGTCGTGACATCGTACGTCAGCCTATCGAGACCTGGAAGGAAGAGCTTATCAATGATTTCGAGGCTCCTATCTTTGCGATGCATCCTGAGCTTGCCGAAATCAAGGAGAGCCTTTACAATCTCGGTGCCGTATACGCAGCAATGAGTGGCAGCGGAAGTGCCATCTTCGGCATCTTCAAGCATAAGCCAGCAAACATAGAGGAACAGTTCGAGGGAATGTTCTGCAAAACAATGAAACTTTAAAAAATGATGAACGAAGAAACACATCAGAAACTGATGACTATCAAGCGAAGCTTTCGCTTGCTGATGAATGGTCCGGGTTCGCAGTCGATGCGCGACAAGGGCTTGGGATATAAACTGAATTGGGGCGTGCCATTCTATGAGCTCAAGAAGATGGCGCAGGAATACGGCAAAGACTATGACCTAGCCATCGAGCTCTGGAAGGAAGACATCCGAGAGTGCAAGATTCTGGCTACGCTCATCATGCCTGCCGACAGGATGCTTGCCGAGATCACGGATATCTGGATGGAACAGGTACAGAGCCAGGAGATGGCTGAGATGCTTGCCTTCAACCTGCTGCAGCATGTAGACTATGCGCCTGTGATTGCCTATCAATGGATAGCAAGCGACAAGCCATTCTATGAGATTGCCGGTTTCCAGCTCCTTGCCCGTCTCTTTGCAAATGGTCAGGAGCCTAACGAGCGTGGCATCAATGAGTTCCTCGATCAGGCTGCCGTGGCTTTGCAGGGTGACAATATGGGCATCAAGCACGCTGCTGCCAATGCCGTCATGCGATTCTGCGATTTCGGAGAAGATTTCGAGAAGATTGCTCAGGGGGCACTCAAGGGAATCTTCGAGATATAGGAATATCCGAGAATAAGATTCTTTGAGATATAAGAATATCCGAGAATAAGATTCTTTGAGATATAAGAATATCCCCCAAAGGTGATTCAAGACAGCCCACGACACGGCTGAAATTACATCCCGACGTAGCAACGACTACGTCACGACATACAAAAAAATACGTCCCGATGCAGTAAATGCTACGTCGGGACGTATTTTTATTGTCTATTCCATCAAAATTCCATACGTAATCACGCCATATAGGCGTCTCGCCGGATTTGTAATCCGGCGTCAAAAATGGTTCGACCTATTAAAACCGAGGGATTTGTAATCCCCCTATCTATCAACTGCATTCTTGCTTGCTGCGGATTGCAAATCCGCAGAGCTAAAATAGGTTAGGACATTTTTTAACGCCGGATTACAAATCCGGCGGGACGCCTAGCGGATGCTCTGTGTAAATCTGTGGGACATTTTCTTAGCGGTCGAAAAACTTCTGGTATTCGTTTTCGAAATTAGGAGTAAAGACTCCTTTTCCGATGTTTTCCTTGATTTCCTCCTTACTCCAGAATCTGCCACCAGCCAATTCTTCCTGGCTAGGCTTCACCTCACCGTCGTATACGCAGCGGTGAACGTATACCAGTTCCTTTTCCCTCTGACTTTCAAAGACATAATGTCCCAAAGACTCCGGTTCGAAATCGGTGATACCCAGCTCTTCCCTTACTTCACGATGAAGCGCCTGATTCACACTCTCGCCTAAATCTACGTGCCCACCGCAGGCTGTATCCCATTTATCCGGCTGGATATCCTTCCATGCCGGACGATGCTGGAGATACAGTTCTCCCTTGCTGTTGAATACATGCAGATGAACCACCGGATGCAATATCTTGCTTCCGTCATGGGCATGTCCCCGGGTGATGGCACCCAGGATATTGCCCATTTCATCTACTACCGGAAATTCCTCGTTCTTATTGTCTGTCATAATTTCTTGTTATAGTGTTCCATACTCCTCAGAATAGCGAAGCATCTGGTCGGTATAGCTCTCCTCGTAATCGAGATTTACATCGATAGGATTGCCTTCTTCGTCAAATACCAGCGTCATCTTAGGATTGATGAAGCCCTTGTATGGGGCGAGATTCAGCTTCTTGTATCTTGCCAGAATCTCACGATGCAAGGCTGGGTCGATGTTCACGGCATACTTCTCTACCAGCTGTCGTGCAGCCTCATAATCGCCCTCGCTCTTGATGCGCTGAATCTCGGCAAGCAGTTCACCGAAGAGATGACGGAGCTTCTCATAATCATTCACCTTCATATAGGTACGGGTGGTGATGATATTGCCCTCTGCATCCTTCAGCGCATCCTCGGCAGAAGCATAGCTCACTTCTTCCTGAACGAGTTCCACGGCTCCCTCTGCATGTTCCAGCGTCCACCAGGCGATGAGGGCACGGTTGCGCATGTGGGCTTCCTCTATCTTGTCGCCCTCCTTGATGCGGATGGTCTGGGTGAGCAGTCCGTTCATCAGATAGCTGTAATACTGAGCCTTATACGCCTCGTCATTAGGCGTCAGACCGAGTTCTACCAGCTTATGATCGGCTACATAATAGAGTCCGAAGAGGTCGGCACGTGCTTCTTCTATGGTGTTGCCGTAAGCCTTCAGAGCATCCGGGTCTGTGGTAGGAAGCAATTGTCCGCTACCATGTCCCAAGCATTCGTGCAGGTCGGTATGCAGGTCATCGGTGATGTCGGCATACTGGTTCATCAGCGCCACGGTTTCCTTGTCGATGACGAATTCATCTCTGAATCCGTTGCCCTGTGCAGCCTTGTTGTAGGCATCAGTCAGGTTGCCGATGGTAACGCTCTTGGAGCCATGTTCCTGACGGATCCAGTTGGAGTTAGGCAGGTTGATACCGATGGCAGAAGCCGGATATTCCTCTCCGCCCAGCATGGCAGCACAGATGACGTTGGCTGTAACTCCCTTCACTTCCGGCTTGCGGAAACGGGAATCTACAGGCGAATGGTCCTCAAACCACTGTGCGTTCTGGCTGATGGTCTGGGTGCGCTTGGTAGCCTCCAGGTCCTTATATTCCACGATACCTTCCCATGTACCTTTCATACCGAGAGGGTCACCGTATACTTCGATGAATCCATTGATGAAATCCACCAGGCCTTCATGCTGTTCTACCCATGCGATGCTGTATCGGTCGAAATCCTCCAGGCTACCGGTGCGGTAGAACTTCACCAGCAGGTCGATGACATGCTTCTGTCCTTCGTTCTCGGCATACTTCTGCGCCTTGAGCAGCCAGGACACGATTTCGCGGATGGTCTCACCATAGAGTCCATCTTCCTTCCATGTCATTTCCACTACTTCATTGTTGCGCTTGGTCAGTTTGGAGTTGAGTCCGTATGAAGGAGGGTTCGGATTGTCCGTGTTCTTCATCTTGGCATAGAATCTCTCTACCTCCTCCTGCGTCACATCCTCATAGAAGTTGCAGGCAGATGTCTGCACCAGGTCTTCCCCATCCGTCTGGTTCACGCGCTTAGGCATCACCACGGGGTCGAAGAGGATGGATTCCAGCTGTCTCATGAGGTCTTCCTTGGTTTCTCCCCTCTTGATGGGCAGGAGTTCTTCCCCTATGTTTTCCAGCAGATGATAGAAATATTCCTCGGAGAATCCCGGCTTGAATTTTTCACAACCATAATGGTGATGAATGCCACTGGCAAACCAGATGCGCTTCAGGTAGACTTCGAATGCCTTGAATTCCTCGCATTCTCTGTCGCCTTCATAGTGCAGATAAACGGTTTCCAGTGTTTTTCTGATGCGAAGGTTGTACTTTCCCTGCTGGTCGAACGTGATATCTCGTCCCATCAGGGTAGCCTTAGCCAAGCAGAAAATATACAGTTTCTGGTTGAGCGATAAGTCCTCAAATCCCTTCAGCTCATAGCGGAGCATCTGGATGTCGGCGAATCGCTCATTCGTGTTCACATTACATTTTGCCATGTTATCATTGTTTGATTCTACCGCAAAAGTACGACAATTATTTTATATTTCAAACTTTTTTGGCTACTTTTCTTACTTTTAAGTGTAGAAAATGACTATTCTCCCGATTTTTTAGTAACTTTGCAGTAATATCTAACAAAAAAATAGAAAATAAGAAGAAAATGCAAATCCACGAGATATTAAAGACATACTTCGGTTACGACTCGTTCCGTCCCAATCAGGAAGCCATCATCCAGGAGGTGATGCAGGGGCACGACTGTCTGGTGCTGATGCCTACGGGCGGCGGCAAGAGTCTGTGCTATCAGGTGCCGGCATTGGCGATGGAGGGAACGGCGGTGGTCATCTCTCCGCTCATCAGTCTGATGCACGACCAGGTTGAGGCGCTCAAGGCGAACGGTATTCCTGCCGAGGCTCTGAACAGCGGCAATGATGCTACCGATGAAGTCATCATCCGCCGTCGCTGCGAGGCTGGCGATCTGAAGCTGCTGTATGTATCACCCGAGAAGCTGATCAGCGAGATTCCTTTCCTCTTCAGCAACATCAGGATATCGCTCTTTGCGGTAGACGAAGCGCATTGCATCAGCCAGTGGGGGCATGATTTCCGTCCGGAGTACAACCAGCTGGGTCTGCTCCGCGAGAAGTTCCCCAACGTCCCGGTGATGGCGCTCACGGCTACAGCCGATAAGATTACGCGCCAGGACATCATCCAGCAGCTGCATCTCAACGGTCAGACCTTCGTCAGCAGCTTCGACCGTCCTAACCTCAGTCTCTCCGTCCGTCAGGAGAGCACGAAGAAGGAGAAGCTGAAGTTCATCTACCGCTTCATCCAGAGCCATCAGGGCGATGCGGGCATCATCTATTGCCTGTCCCGCAAGAACACGGAGATGGTGGCAGAGGCGCTGAAGGAGCACGGTATCAATGCCGAGGCCTATCATGCCGGACTCTCCAGCGTGCAGCGTGCATCGGTGCAGGAGCGCTTCAAGATGGACCAGATTGATGTGGTATGTGCCACCATCGCCTTCGGAATGGGCATCGACAAGGGCAATGTGAGATGGGTGATTCATTACAACATGCCGAAGAGCATCGAGAGTTTCTATCAGGAGATAGGACGTGCCGGACGAGACGGCGATCCTGCCGATACCATTCTCTTCTATTCGATGGGCGACATCATCACCCTGCGCTCGTTCTGCGAGGAGAGCGGACAGCGGACGGTGAATCTGGAGAAGCTGCGAAGAATGGAGGAATATGCCGAATCACGTGTGTGCCGCCGCCGCATTCTCCTGAATTACTTCGGAGAGACATCGGCAAAGGACTGCGGTCACTGCGATGTTTGCAACAATCCTCCGCGCACTTTCGACGGTACGGTACTCACGCAGAAGGCGCTCAGTGCCATGGTGAGAGCCAGCGAGAAGATTGCCGTGGGCACGTGTATCGAGATTCTCAGGGGCATGCAGACGCCTGCCGTTGTCAGGAATCATTATAATGAGCTGAAGACGTTTGGCGTGGGCAAGGACGTGAGCGTGCGCGACTGGCAGGCTTATCTGCTGCAGATGTTGCAGATGGGTTTCTTCGAGGTGGCGTATAATGCGCATAACCAGATGAAGGTTACGCCATTGGGATGGAAGGTTCTCAAGGGCGAGCATCAGGTTTCGCTGGCGATCATGGAGAATGAAGAGCGGTCAACTCGTCCGCAAAAAGCCAATAGGTCAGCACGCGGCAACAGCATCCCTGTGGTTCATGCCGAGCGTGTTGTTTTCCAAGAAGAAATGTCGGGTGCAGAAGACAAGAATCTCTTTGAATATCTGCGCAAGATCAGGAAGAATCTAGCTGACGAGCAGGGTTATCCGCCATACATCGTCCTTTCCGACAAGAGTCTGCATGAGTTGACCAGGATGAAGCCAACCACCCTTGAAGCCTTCGGGCTCATCAGTGGAATCGGAGAATTCAAGGTGAAGAAGTATGGTGAAACCTTCATCAAGGCTATCAGGAAATATACGGGGAAATAGTTAGTTATCGGCTAACCCATTCCAGACTGTTCACCTCGTCCTTCACCGAGAAGTTCAAGCCTATCTTCACCACCTTCTTGCCACTCATCTTGAAGGCGTCGGCATAGTGCTTTGCGTCTATCTGGGCGAGAGCCTCCTCGGCACTCTTGTTGAACTTCAGTTCCATCACGTAGATGGTATCATCCGTCTCCATCGTGATATCGATTCTGCCCTTCGCAGTATGAGATTCCACCATGATGCGATAGTTGGTGAGCAGTGCAAACATGATGTAGAGCGTCTGCTGCCAATGCCCCTCGTAGTTGGTGTTGTCGCAGTAAGGCACCGTCTCCAGGAAGTCGTTCAGCAGGCTAAAGGCTGCATCCATATCCCCCTTCTTCACCAATACCGACATCTTGGCGATGGTCGTGTTAGCCTTCGCCGACTTGTCCGTCAGATAATGAGGCAAGAGACTTCCATATAGCCCCACCCTTATCTCTTGGTTAGGCAATGCCAACAGGTACAATTTTGTAGGCTTGTCATATCCCTTGATGGTGACATACCCGCTCTGATAAAGCAAAGGTACGATGGTGGTCATCGTTTCTGTGGGGGCATCAAAGTCCTTCTTGCCCACCTCTATGGTCTCGCCAAGGTCTGCAGGCAAAAAATCATACTTTCTCATCATGTTGATGAGATAGGTAGGAGTGCCCGAGCCAAACCAGTAATCATCCATTCTGCCATCGGCAAAGCAATTGAGCAGACTGTAAGGATTGAAGACATCTGGCGATGGCCAGCAGAAATGATAGCCATCATAATGATTTTTCAGTTCCTCGATGGTTTCCTCCCTACTAAGTTCCTGATGCTCGGCAAGAGCGTCGATATCATCGCTCATCTGTGTAAGCATTTCCTCCTTGGTGATACCGCAGATGCCGGCGTAAGGCTCGTCCATGCTCACATTCTTGATATTGTTCAGCTCGCTGAAGATACTGAGCTGCGAGAATTTCGTGATGCCCGTCAGGAAGACGAAACGGAGCATTGGCTCACAATCTTTCAAGGGACTGTAGAAATTGCGCATCGTATTGCGCAAAAAATCGAGTTTTTCCTTCTCGTGAGCCACATCCAGCAGCGGTGCATCATATTCATCGATGAGCACCACCGCCTGCTTACCAGTCTTTGCTGTAACAGTTTTTATCAAGTTGAGCAAACGAACGTTCGGATCTGGAGAATCACAATCCACTCCAAACCTATCCTCATTTTCCTTTAATATATATAAGAGGTATCTATCCAGCTGTTCCTTCTCCATATGTTTGCCTCCAGCCAGGCTGAAGTGCAGCACGGGATAAGCCGTCCACTCCTTCTCCAGCTTCTCTATGGCAAGCCCCTCGAAGAGTTCCTTCTTGCCCTCGAAATAACTCTTGAAAGTGGAAACCAGCAGCGACTTGCCGAAACGGCGTGGTCGGCTCAGGAAGAAATACGTTCCATCGGTATGCGTCATATGATAGATGTATTCCGTCTTATCTACATAGAACATATCCTCCTTGCGGATCCGTTCAAATGTCTGAATTCCTATAGGATATAATTTTCTTGCCATAATCAAACGCGTTGCTATTGTCTTGTAGTTGCAAGGATATCCCTTGCGGTGGTTCTCCTATCGTCAGGGAGTTGTCATCTCCTCTTTATTATTTCCTCTGATATTTAAACATGCCAGTAAATTCAGCGTCTTCAGCTGTCAATTTAGAAATAGAATCATCAACCAAGCCTAAAAGTTCACGATTACCTTTTAATATTGCAATCTTTCGCATCTTACAGTAGTTCTCATATTGATTCCACACCTTCAATCTACTTGCTTTGAGTACACTTCTATCGTTCAATTTGAACAACTCGATAGTCTTGACAGCTTTATTTTTGAAAGGCGCAGTATCCCTTACCGCAACCAGATGTCTATGAAACTCTATATAATCCCCTATTTCATCAGTTGCAGGATTCAAAAGCAAAGGCTCTTCCTTTGTGATATTCTCATGTTCAATATCACGCTGGTTTTCGTTAGCCAAAGGAAAGAAATTCCTTTTATAACTCGTATTACATTCACTACAACTATATAACAGGTTATTCCAATCATAAGCCAGCCAATAATAGCCAGGCTTTCTAAGATATTTCTCATCCTCAATCTGGTAACCACCTTTAGGCCTAAAATGCTCCACAGCCCCAAAGTCACCATTCAAAGAACGTTCACAATAAGCACATTTTCCAAACTGATCACTCTTCAGTTGTTTTTTCACTTCATCATCAGCATAAATCTGATCTTTAAACACTAAAGGTTTATTCTCTGCCACGTTTTCACGTAACAGAGCAATCTCCCTAGTTCCTTTATCAATCAAGATACCTGGAACTTTATCCGATTTAGTAACCTTATTCATGCTATCAAATATTTAATTCTTCTGCAATTTTGTTGATATATGACTGCATTTTCATATCATCCAACGATGCAGAATAAGACAAGCCCTTCAATTTTTCATCCAAGGCCGCCAAGCGTTTCTGTTCTTCACTTGTCAAATGCCCATATCGTTTCAGCAACTCTTCCTGTTCCTTAATATCCTGATCATATAAAGGAGCCTGTACACTTTCAACCCCAAAGAGTTCACTTAAAAGAATTTGACTGACATCATAATTAGTAAAGTCAGCATTACAGGTTTTTATCGTGTCACCATCAAGCACAACAATTTGCGCAATATCAGAAGCACCTTGCAGAATAATAGGGCTATGAGTGGTAACAACAAACTGCACATTAGGAAAAACCTCATGCAGTTTACGCAATATTTCCCTTTGCCATTTAGGATGAAGATGCAGATCTATTTCATCAATCAGGATGACCCCCGAAGCTTCCAAAGGATTCTCTATTCCCGGATTTCCTTCCGCCATACGCGATGCGATATCCGCCACCATAGCAATGATTATTTTATAGCCATCACTGAATTGTTCTAGTCGCAATTCTCTTTTTTTCACCCCATTCTCATATTCATCCATAACAAACCTAAGGGGATGAATCTCAATATGTGGATTTCTATATTTTCTATCCACAAAAGCTTCAATAGCTCTGCGCACTACCTGCAACATGGTAGAGTGATAATTAAAATCTCTTCTGCTTTCCCTCTCTCTTCTCTCTTCATCTTCCATCATATCATACCAAGCAAAGAATCGCTTGAAATCAGTAGAAGCCTCCAAGGATGAGTTATAGCAATCCCATTGATAAAAAAACTTTTGGAAACCACGTTTACGCTCAGGAGCCTTTATTTGCCCACGTCCTGTACCATAATAAGCAAGAATAGGCAAACCAACCCTTTCTCCATGCATAATTAGATTTCTCATGTTTTCAGCATAAGCTTTCACTTCCTTCACATCAGATTGCAGAGGAAGAATCATCCCTTTACGGTAACGCGTTATACCATAATGGTTTTCATCGTTTCTGAGCACAAGTTTTGCATACAGGAAATCTGCGATACGATTATCATCATCAATATGAACATCAGAATCTTTAAAGTTTTTCAGAGAATTACCAGGGAAGACACCAATAAACGGACTGAGCATAATGGAGATCGTGTCAAGAATAGTACTCTTGCCACAACCATTATTACCCAATAATATCGTTATATTCTTATCATCTTCAAATGTCAATGACTGTGTATTATTGCCAAACAATCTCACATTCTGCAATGACAGCTGCTCTATTCTCATAAACAAATTCTTTAAATGATAATGCAAAGATAATGATTTCCCTGACAACCTCCAAGTTTTTTCACGATTTTAACAAAAAAAACAATCCCGGCCCAGAGATTCCTTTTTGAATCTCCGAGCCGGGAACAGCATATATTTAAATATAGAGAATTAAATTTCATCTAAATTAAAAACTGGATAATCCTCTGCATAAATACTTAAACTTAAAAGAACATCATCTGTCATTTCATGCTTGTGAGACTTCAGATTCTCCCATACTTCCGAGATGAGACTAGCTATCAGAGTTGCCTCTTCTGCTATGTAACAATACTTATAATAAGCTTTTCCCCACCATTGAAGAGTTTTATAGATCTGTTGCCAAGATTTATTCTCCAACATCTTTGCAAAGTCTGCCTTGCCTTTTACAAAATCGTGGATTGGCTGATAAGGCAAATCTTCTGGTGCGAGATAGGCCTTGCAAAACATCGTGGGACTCATCACCACCCACTCCTTTTTTGAAACATTGGAATACCTTTTAGAGAACATCCAATGAATCGCTTGTTGACACAGTAAACCATCAAAAACAAATATTGCCTTGTCAGAAACTAGACAAACAGCAGGATTCAACAGTTCAAGAGTATGCGATACTTTACGATTCAAGCTAGCAGCCTCTAGTCCTTCAGTCGATTTATACCCCAGCCTTTTCATAAATGGGGTGCGACTCTACACACTCATTATCAAAAATCTGTATCGCCATATTGCTGAATCCTTTCCAATGCTATATTGAACGAATTAAAGATAGGTTCGATGTCACTGCCAAGAGGCTTAAAAGCATACTGAAACCCATCATCATCCACACTCTGAGCTAAATAGAAGTTTGTTTCAGCCAAGATTTCTTCCTTTTTGGCTATTGCCTTGATGGCAGCGACAAAGTCAGGATTATGACTCGCTAAGACTATTTTTACTCCCAACGATTTACGGATAAGAATCAATAATCTAGCAAAAACAACAACCCACTGAGGGTGCAAATGAACTTCCGGCTCATCTATCATTAGAACCGTCTTGTCATCTAAATGACCATTCTTTATCAACTGGAAAAGATAGGCAAACGACTTCATACCAGTAGCGATTTTATCCAAAGGAAGCAATAGCTTGCCATCCTTGCGCTCATAATACATTTCTTTATTGCCCAACAAACTGTCAGAAACATTAATTTTTCCATTTAGGATTTCTGATATGCGATACAGCAAACGTATGTTTTGCTTATCATGACAACCATTTTCCTCTAGCATTAATTTTCTTAATCTTTGCCAAAACACATTCTTTAGGAAGTCATCCAAGCCGAAAGCCATTGGAGTGTCTATGTAAATCGCTTTGTCCAGATTAAAGAGAGAGCCTATTCTCCCATCAGATATAATGTTGACCCCTTCCTCTTGCAAGGCAATCTTAACGGGAACCATCTCATCTTCATATAGATATGTATGAAGAAAAGACAAGACATCTGTCAAGGAGCGATCCTCGCTTTTATACAATACCTCTTGCTGCATTTTATCTACCTGTAGGCTTATCAACTCAGCAAAAGTTTGAGCATTTCTAGCCGTTTCCTCACCATCTAAATTCTGATTCAAGAAATTAAGAACTCTATCTTTTCGTTGTTCTTGAACATTCTCAGCATTCAAGAATTTATCTAGTTGTGAGGCAAATTCACCTATAAACAAATGTAACTTGCCAGAGTATTCGCCTATTGAGTCTAATGAGAAATTATCATCGAGTTTTAAATCGTCAACAGATTGCAAAATATTCAGACCATTGTTAATCCCTCTATGTAGTCCCCACATTTCCCTAATAGCACGACTGATATTTTGCAGCAATGAATTTATTTCTGTTTT